>CAZMXF010000380.1:0-2941 GCA_964570015.1 uncultured Oscillospiraceae bacterium
TTCCGAAGAGCTTCAGCTGCGAACCGTCATAGTCGGACTCCCAGTACCAGTAGTCGTTCTGCACCGGCTGACCGTAGGTGGAAGCTTTCGTGAGATTATACTCCCCGTCCGCCAGTCGGATCAGGCGATCGGGACCGATGGCAGCGAGCAGCTCATCCACCGTCGAAACGTCGATCACGGTCTCCGGAAGATCAGCAGAAAGGGCGAGGTCCTGTGTATCGGAGACCCCGATGGCGGCGGCCAAGGGGGCAGGGGCCGGTGTGGAGGCAGAGACGGCCTCAGTGGGCTCCGAGGTTGTGACGGAAGCAGTTTGAGACGGACCCAGCGCCATGCCGCAGCCGGTCAGGAGCAGGATCAGCGCCAGAATCAGGGCGAGACTCGCCCTGCCATATGTTCTGTATGTCATAATCTGCATCAACCTTTCTTTTAAATTACGTTTTTCAGTAGTGAAACTCATAGCGACCACACTGCCCGGAAAGGAGCGGTCCGCGGCCATTGAGATCAGAAGTTCTCCGTACCGCTGCTTCTCTTCCCGGTTTAACCCTCGGAGTACTGCAGCGTCGCAGTTCAGCTCACAAGTACGGTCAAGCTCGCGGCGGAAAAGAAGCGTGAGGGGATTGAACCAGTGAAGGAGCAGCACCAGAACGGAAAACCATTTGTACAGCATGTCGCCGTGTCGATAGTGAGTCAGCTCATGGAGAAGAATACTCTCAAGCATTCCGCCAGTGTAGTCGCGGTCTGGCAGGACAATGACCGGGTGTATCAGACCGAGCAGCATCGGCGTACCGACAGCCCGGCTGCGACAGAGCGCGGGAGCAGAGGCAGGCTGAAGCCGATGCAGGACCGCAAGATCCTCTGACTTCGGCGGTTTCAGCGTACGCCGGAGCAATCGGCAAAAACGGATATATCCTCCGTAGGTGACAGAGGCACTGAGCAGCAGACCGGAAAGCCAGAGCCCGAACCAGATACCGGGTAAGCGTAGCCCAGAGCGGGTCTCTTCCGGTTCGGCTGCTTCGGATTCGGCCGGAGATGTACTCGAGGGCCGTGAATAGACGAGAATCGGCTGGAAAGCCGAAGTCAGCCCGGGATTGTTGACGCTGTGAGGCCGGACACGAATCTCGCGGTCTTGCAGCTCCGAGAGGGAGATCACAGGCTCGATGATCACGGAAGAGGGGGTGGCCGCAGACGTCTCAGATTCATACACCGCAGGAGAAAACAGCCATTCCGCATGGGCAGAGAGCGCATCTCCGGAAAGCTGCCCAGGAACCGGGAGCAGGAAGCGCAGCAGCACAATCAGCCATGCATAATAGGCAAAGGCGGGCGGCAGTTTCTTCCCGAAGATCCTGGTCAGCAGCATCAGAAACAGCCCGAGCAGCGTGCCGGCCAGCGAAAGTGAGAAGATCATTTCCAGTAAAGGTTGCACAGCTTATTCCTCCACATGAAACATGCTTCTGAGTTCTGCGAGATCTTCCTCCTGAAGATCACTGGAGCGCACCAGCGTCGCGATGAGATTCCCCGTGCTGCCGCGAAACAGGCGGTCGACCATGTCCCTGGCTGCCCAATTGCGGTATTCCTCCTCAGAAATCAGCGGATGGTAATAGAAGACCTTGCGTTTTTCTTGCCGGATGGCCCCCTTCGAGGTCAGACGCGAAACCAGCGTCTTGACGGTGGTGGCCTCCCAGCCTTTTCGCTCCTGAAGCAGGGTCCGAATCTCCGTGATCGACAGGGCGTCCCCTGCCTCCCACAGGACTTTCATGACCTCAAGTTCGGAGTCAGAGATCTTTTCAGCGATGGTATTCATTCAGATTCACCTTTCGGGACGAAGCCACAGAATAATCATGGGCAGTGCATGAATGCCCACTGGAGACTACATGCGTCATCTCATAAGTGCAGAATAGCACAAGAGACTACAAATGTCAACCAAGTGGGCAGCCTTTTAAGAATTCTAAAGAACTTACTCGGCAGCCCCGGAGGAGGGGGCTGCCGCTGAAAGAAGATCAGGACAGAATGGGCAGAGGACGTACATACAGAATCGGGACATCGCCGCCGGGAACAGAGAAATCATCGGAAGAATCGGCAAGATCAGAAAAAACAGACACGACAGGCTGCCCGGCTGATAGGCCGCGGATCGAAGCGAGCACCGCATCTGCATAGCCCGTCATGTTCCGGTCGACCGTCCCGGTCATCTGGCCGAGGCTGATCGCGGTGCGGGCGGCCGGCGTTGCGCCGATGCCGAAGAGCGGGATGGTAACGGAAATTCCATCCCCGAGATTGCAGCGAGAGGCCTGCAGGGCAGTGAGGGCACCGAGGGCCATGTCGTCGTTGTTGGCGGCGACAAGCTCTATCATATTCGCGTTAGCGTAGTTATAGAATTCGAGGTCGGAGCGGATCAGTGCCGTAGCGGCATCGGAGGACCAGGCACCGTCCGGATCCGCCTGAAAGCCGATGCTGTCTTCTTCATCGAGATAGGTGAGGGAGCGGTAGCCCTCCCCGGCGAGAACGGCATTGGCAGAGTCCAGGGCAAGCTGGGTGAGAGTCAGCGCGGCGGGATCATACCGGTCTCCGACGAGGAGGGTGTAGCGGATCTGACCGTCCTGATTGAGATCGGCAGTACCGAAGTGATCAATCAGATAGTTACCGATCATTTTGCCCTGCACGGAACCCAGCTCCGCAGGGCTGGTGCAGACCAGACCGACATTGGGGCATCCGGCAGGGAGCACGTCGGCAAAAAGCGTGCTGTCCGGCATGCGGTCAAAAAAGATAACCGGGCACCCGGATGCCAGTTCCATAATCTCCTCGGCTTCTTCCGTGCTAAGGTCATCCACCAGCTGCACAGCGAGCAGATTCCAGCCTCCGGAGACGGCATCCCGAATCTGATCCAGCTGGCGGTAGCGATCGTTTTCGGCGTCGAACTCGCGGAAGGGGAGGCCGGAGGCCTCCA
>CAZMXF010000381.1:0-2941 GCA_964570015.1 uncultured Oscillospiraceae bacterium
GGATTGCCGCATTCTTCCTGCATCATACCCTTGTCGGTTTTGAGAGAGTGTTCGGGCCCTTTGGAACGAAGAGCTATATCCGTTATTTTGAATTTGCAGCGGCACCCGGGATTCTGCTGTGCGCGTTGAATCTGAAGCCCATTCGTGAGGCGCTTTCGTGGAGACCACTGGTATGGCTCGGCGGACTGTCTGCATCCATCTACTATGTGCATAACGGCCTGATGGAAGATTATAAGATCGTGAACACGATTACGGGAGCTAAGATCGATTTCCTGTCAGAGCCTGTCTTCCTGCTTGTGATTGCCAGTGTGATTCCGTTTGCGGTCCTGTTTCAGCGGTCCCGTTTAATGAAATAATCCTGATTTTTGACTGTATCCCGCCTGAAGTTTTGACGCTGGAATGATTAGATTCGAGTTCACGCTGGAGAGCATCGACCTGAGAGATCAAAAAAACCGCGCTTTGAAACCGGGGCGCGGTTTTTGTATATATGAATATATTAAGCTGCTGGGAACTGGTGAAGAATAAACATTGTGGATTTTCACGATCTGTGATAACATATCAATGTTCATAATCGAATGGATGACGGACTGCTGTAAGAAGGAGTTGAGGCCGGTATGCAAACAAGCTACGAGAACGGAATACTCACATTGAGACCGACAGAGCATGTTGATGCAGCCAATGCACCGGTGTTTGAGAAGGAAATACAGGAGAGCCTGGAGAAATACCAGGCAGACACGGTCGTGATCGACTGTGATCATGTAGAATTCATGAGCAGTGCCGGCCTCAGGATTATCCTTCGGCTAAAACAAAAAATCGACCGGACAAGTTTAATCAATGTACACCCTGGCTTTTATGAGATCCTGGATACGACCGGTTTTACAGAACTAATGGAGGTCAAAAAGGCATATCGGGTTGTCTCACTGGAAGGTTGCGAGCTGATCGGCCAGGGGGCGAACGGAAAGGTATACCGTCTTGACCGGGAAAACATCATCAAGGTGTACAAAAATGCAGACGCCCTGCCGGCTATTCATCATGGGCGGGAATTGTCTCGCGCCGCTTTTGTTCTCGGCGTTCCGACGGCGATCCCCTACGATGTGGTTCAGATTGCGGAAGGGGGATACGGCTCAATTTATGAGCTGCTGAATGCAAAAACCTATGTCCAGCTTCTGCAGAGCGGAGAAAAGAGTCTGGATGAACTAGTGGAAATGAGTACAGAACTCCTGAAACTAATCCACTCCCGTATCGTGAAACAGAGTGTTGTGCCGGATATCAAGGATACAGCTCTGCTCTGGGTCGAAATCCTGAAAGACTGCGTGCCGGGAGAAGTATATGACAAGCTCTATGCGATGATCGACGCGGTGCCGGACGATATGCACATGCTCCATGGAGATTATCATTTCCGGAATATTATGTATCAGAATGAGGAAAGCCTGCTGATCGACATGGATAAACTCAGCCATGGGCATCCTGTTTTTGAGCTTGCGGCAATCTATAACGCCTATTGCGGATTCGGTACGACAGATCCTTCTGTCGTAGAAGAGTTTCTCGGTATTCCTTGCAATACCGCCGCGGTCATCTGGCGCAAGACCCTTGAACGGTACCTGGAAACGAAGGAGGAGAGCAGGCTTCAAGCTGTGGAGATACGGGCAAGAATCATCGGTCATGCCCGTATCATGCAGCATTACATCCGAAGAAACGGCCAGAATACTGAGGCAGGTCGCAGACAGATAGCTTATTCAAGGGCGGTTCTGGAAGAGATACTCCCGCGTGTGGATACGCTGCTGTTCTGAGAATATTTTTTTCACATTGATTTGACGACAAAAGATGCAAGAAGGGGAAGCGATAAAATGGACAACGAAGAAAGTATTGTCAGACTGGCAAAACCGTTAAAAAAAGGACTTATGCGCCTTGTGTTCAGCAGGTTTTTTGTGATTGCCCTTTTGCTGATCCTGCAGATTGTGATTCTGATCAGCGCTTATGTATATTTCACGGACAAACTGCCGATCCTGATCAATCTCATGCGGCTGTTCTCACTTGCTATGGTCATCTATCTGTTCAACTGCAAAATGGATTCCTCTGCCAAGCTGACCTGGATGTTCATCATTGCGATCCTTCCATTGGCCGGCGCTGCGTTTCTTCTCTTTACGCAGTCCAATATCGGCCACAGGATGGAGCGGAAGCTTGTCGATGAGCAGATTCAGAAAAGCAGGGAATATCTGAAGCAGCCGGAGAATGTCCTTGAACAACTTGAGCACGACGGATCCGGAATCGATGATCTCTGCCGTTATCTCAATCGGAGCGGCTGCTTCCCGCTGTACGACCAAACTGCGGTACGGTATTTCCCATTGGGCGAACACATGTTCGAGGCCATGCTTGAGGAACTGGAAAAGGCCGAGAAGTTCATTTTTATGGAGTACTTCATCATCGAAGAGGGATATATGTGGGGGCGGATCCTGGAAATCCTGACCCGAAAGGCAAAAGAAGGCGTCGAGATCCGGGTTATGTATGACGGCATGTGCGAGATGTTCACGCTGCCGGTCGATTACTGGAAGCTTCTGGAAAAGGAAGGAATCAAGGCAAAGCCGTTTTCACCGATCAAGCCCGTCGTATCTTCTCACTACAACTACCGCGACCACCGCAAGATCCTGGTGATCGACGGCAAGGTGGCCTTCAACGGCGGCGTCAATCTGGCGGATGAGTATAGCAACCGCAAAGAGAGGTTCGGCCACTGGAAGGATACCGCCGTCATGCTGAAGGGCCCGGCGGTCCGGAGCTTCACGTTGATGTTCCTACAGATGTGGTATCTCGGGGAAAAGGAGCCGGACTATGCGAGCTGGCTCCCGGAGACGGAGGGCGTGCCGGAGGCGAAGGGCTTCGTCATGCCCTACGGCGATTGCCCTCTGGACGGGGACAAGGTCGGGGAAGCGGTCTATATGGACAT
>CAZMXF010000382.1:0-2940 GCA_964570015.1 uncultured Oscillospiraceae bacterium
TCACGAAGCTGCAGGGCTGCATCTGGGCGTTTTCCATCTCTTCGCTGCGCTTGGCCAGCCGGTATCCGTCCACCGCCACCAGCGTCAGGTCGGATACACCGACTTCAAAGAGAATACCCATATAGAGCGGTCTGCTCTCAGAGGTGGACACCGAGAAGATGGTCTGCGTGATCATGCTCTTCAGAACGGATTCCGGAATACTGATGTTCTGAATTGCGTTGACGACATTCAGTTCCGGAAAACTCTCCGGATCAATGCCCATCACGTGGACTTCCGTCTTTCCGCAGCGGATGGTCGTCGAAAAGCTCTCGTCGCTTTCGATGCTGACCAGGCCGTCCGGCAGACGGCGTACCAGTTCCAGAAGAAATCTTGCCGGGATTACTATGCTTCCCTCGTCGAATACGCTGCTCTCGATGGTGGTGTAGATTCCGATTCTCGTATCGTAAGCAGTCAGCTTCAGTCCGCCATTCGAAGCTTCAAATAGAATGCCTTCCAGAGCGGGAATCGGGCTCTTGGCGGGTGCTGCACGGGAGACATTGCTGACCGCAGTCAGAAGATCTTTTTTTTCGCATCTGATTTTCAAAAAATCACCTCATTAGAAGAAAGATAATATATTTTTCTAGAAGAATTTATAGTAGAAAAAAAAACTGTCGAAAACTCGAAAGAAGCCTTGTAAATTCAGGCCGGCTGCCGTTCGATAAAATTGTTCAAAACTTTGTCGACAATGTTGAAAAAATGAGAGAAAATTTTATGAACAGCGCGTTTTCAACTTTTCGACAGAGAATGGTTCAAAAATCAGGCGGATCCGGAGCTGGTTGTAATGTTGGATGTGATATCCCGGATTACTCCCGTCATATCCGGATCGCTGCGCATCAGATCTTCGATCTTCCGGATGGAGCTGAGTGCGGTGGTGTGGTTTCGACCGAGTTCTTTTCCGATGTCGTTCAGGGAAAGGTTGGTAAGCTGCCGCATAAGGTACATGGAGATCTGCCGCGCCATGGCTGTGTTTTTGGAGCGGTTGTTTCCCTTCAGATCCTCCGGCTTGAGAGAATAGTATTTTGCGGTTTCCCGGATGATGTTGTCCGGTTTCGGGATGTCAGTGCCCTTTTTAATGACATCTTCAATGGCGCGGTCGACAGAAGCTTTCGTGATGTCGCTGTTCAGAATTTCCTTGTAAGCGGTGAGCCGTTTGATGACGCCTTCCAGCTGCCGGACATTGGCCGTAATGGTGGAGGCAATATATTCGATGATGTCATCCGGAAGAAACAACCCGAGGCGGGAAGCCTTGTTTCTCGCAATGGCCATTCTGGTTTCCAGGTCGGGTGGGGCGATGTCGGCCATCAGGCCGCCTTCAAACCGTGTACGGAGCCGGTCATCCAGCAGCGACATTTCCATCGGCGGCCGGTCTGAGGTGATTACGATCTGGTGGCCCGCTTCATAGATGTAGTTGAAGGTGTGGAAGAATTCAATCTGCGTACTTTGCTTTCCGGCAATGAACTGAATGTCGTCTACCAGAAAAAGATCCACGTTGCGGTGCTTGTTGCGAAACTCTTCCGTTTTTCCTTCCTTGATGGACTTGACCATTTCATTGGTGAAGTCGTCGCCCTTGATATAGGAGATTTTCTTCTCCGGGAACCGCTCCCGAATGGAGTGACCGATCGCCCAGAGCAGATGAGTCTTTCCGAGACCGGAATTTCCGTAGATGAAAAGAGGATTGTAGTTCTTTCCCGGATTTTCGGCGACGGAGATCGCGGCGGCATGGGCAAACTTGTTGGAGTTGCCGACAATGAAATTGTCGAAGGTATATCCGGCCATCTCCGGGAGATCGTCGTCCTCTCCGGCGGAATCCTTTTCGTATTCCTCATCCCCGACGAGAATCAAAAGATCGAAGTCGCAGGAAAACAGATCGGACAGGTAAGAGACAATGATGGAGGAAAAGCGCTGTGAGATGATGCTTTTCTTAAATTCGGAAGGCGTGCGGATCACAAGCCTGCACTCTTCCAGAGCCACCGGTTCACAGTCGGAAAACCAGGTATTGATCGCAGTCGGTGTCAGCTGAGAGGAAAGAAAACGCAGAATCTCCTGCCAGATATCCATCAGTGAATTCATGAACAGATCCTCCTTTCAAACCGAGGTCACATTAAAGCAATATATTATACCAGATTATTGACAGACTTGCAACATAACAATGCAGACAAAATTATTATAAAGAAGGCATGCTGTTTTTTATGATATGGAAAATGCCCCTTTCGGCGTTAACCGAACAGGGGCAGAAGCATAAAGTTTGCGGGCGGCAGGACTAATCTGCCGCCCGTGTATTTGTTCTGTTTAAAGAGAATTATTTTTTCTGGCTCTTCAGCTCTTCGAGGATGGAAGCGAGAAGCTCTTCGGTGGTGGGACCGGCCGGCTCTTCCGCGGCGGCTTCCTCTTCTTCCTTCTTCTTCATTGCAGCTTTGGCAAGCTCGGAAGCCTTATTGGCGGCCTTCATGACCGAGAAGATCACCAGGGCGATGACGAGGAAGTTGATGACAGCGCCGATAAAGGTACCGAGACCGAGGACGATTGCTTCAGATTCCTCTGTAGCCGCGCGCAGAGTGATGTTCAGTGCATCGGGATTCGGGCTCTTGAAAAGGGCAGCGAGCAGCGGGGTGATGACATCTGCGACCAGGGAGTTGGTGATGGCACCGAACGCACCGCCGATGACAACACCGATTGCCATCTGCAGCGCATTGCCGCGGGAAATGAACTGTTTGAATTCTTCGATGAATTTCTTCATGGGGATTCCTCTCTTTCTATAAATCTATAAAATTACGGTTTAAAAACCGCAGATTTACCATGATGCTGTCGGAACTCTGAATTTATTTTTTCGGGATCAGAACCTTGGTTCCGCCCATGTAGGGCCAGAGCACCTCGGGAACGGTGACGCTGCCGTCAGCCTGC
>CAZMXF010000383.1:0-2928 GCA_964570015.1 uncultured Oscillospiraceae bacterium
TTAGAATATACAATTGTCTATAGTGATGGAACATCTTTAGAAAATAAACAAGAATCTCCAGAAGCTCCTGTGCTTTCTCGGCGACGCCGGGCTTGTGAGCGGCAACCGGGACGATGACGACCTGGATCGGAGCGATTTTGGGCGGGAGAACCAGCCCGTTGTTGTCGCCGTGGGCCATGATGACCGCGCCGATCATTCGCGTGGTGGAACCCCAGGAGGTCTGGAAGGGATACTGGAGCTTGTTGTCCCGTCCGGTGAAGGTGACATCATAAGCACGGGAGAACTTATCACCGAAGTAGTGGGAGGTCGCGCCCTGCAACGCCTTGTGGTCCTTCATGAGGCACTCAACTGTATAGGTGGCCTCTGCCCCGGCAAATTTTTCCTTTTCGGTCTTGCGGCCGCGCACCACAGGGATGGCGAGGACCTTTTCAAAGAAATCGGCATAGCAGTTCAGCTGCTGCTCGGTTTCATGTTGTGCTTCCTCGGCGGTCTCGTGGATGGTGTGGCCCTCCTGCCACCAGAACTCGCGGCTGCGCAGGAAGGGACGGGTGGTCTTCTCCCAGCGGATTACAGAACACCATTGGTTGTAAAGCATGGGTAGTTCACGATAAGAATGCAGCACGCGCGACCAGTGGTCGCAGAACATGGTCTCGGAGGTGGGGCGGAAGGCCAGACGCTCTTCCAGCTGCTCACTGCCGCCCATGGTGACCCAGGCAACTTCCGGAGCAAAGCCATTGACAAGCTCCCCTTCCTTTTTCAGAAGGCTCTCAGGGATCAGGACTGGCATCGCGACATTGACATGGCCGGTTTTCTTAAACTCGGCGTCCATGATATTCTGCATGTTTTCCCAGATGGCATAGCCATAGGGGCGCAGAATGGTAAAGCCCTTGACAGAGGCATACTCGACGAGCTCCGCCTTGCGGCAGATATCGGTATACCACTGGGCAAAATCGGTTTCCATATCGGTGATCTGTTCTACTTTTTTCTCTTTCGCCATGGTGTTCTCCGTTCTTGTTCTTCAGATTGTGATCCGAATCAGAATATATAATATTTTAATAGTAATTGCGAATCCATGCTATTGTAAGCTCAGGCACTGCGCTTGTCAAGAAAAAACAGAACCAAAAATTCCGAAAGAACCTGAAAACAAAGAAATTCCTTGACCTTGCGCGGCGCAAAGGATATAATGACTCTGCATATTCGGAGGAATCCGGTCTGTGCCGGGTTCATCGGAGGTGAATGCTATTAACAGACAAAAGTTCCTGGCCGAGCTCGCGAAGCTCCTGTCCTTCATGTATGAAGAGGACCGGCGCTATGCTCTGGACATGTATGAGAGAATGTTCGACATTGCTGAAGGCAGCGAACAATGGCTGATCCAAAATCTGATGTCGCCGACCAGACAGGCGGTAATTATCGCGCGATCCTACAATGCCAAGGAGCGCAAGCTTTCTGTGTCGGCGGAGTGGAAAGAGAAAGAAGAGGACCAGGGCGAAGAAACACCCCCATTTGTTCTCGCGATCAACAAGATATTTGATGACCTGTTTCCGGATAATGGAGACTCGGAGGAAACGGACAGTGACCAAGTATCTTTCTTTGATCAGGATAAAAAAGAAAAAAAGAACAAGATGCCAAAAGCGGCCGTGCTTCTGAATCAGACGCAGGAGTTTGAGTCTGTTACCGCTTCGGCGGCAGAGGGGATGTCCCTGAAAGACATTTTGGAAGAAGAGGGTCGGGAGGACAACTGGACAGACCAGAGCGCTTTAGCCACAGAGACCGGTATCGAGACGGAGCCAGACCCCAGAGTGCAGATCGTTGATCGCAGGGAGCTTTACGAATCCGAGGAAGAGGAACCGGTCCCCGGAGCCGAAGTGAAGTCTGCAGATACGGTTTCGGATTCAGAAACAGCGGTTCAGGCCGATGCAGAGACCTCTGATCGGGAAAGTGTCCCACAGCGGGGAACCGGGACAAGCGTGGAAGAACAGTTGAAGGAAACTCCTCAGACTCCGGAACAGCCAAAGAAGCGCCGTTCGATCGAGGAACTTCTTGGCTTCCGTAAAGAAAAGAAACACAACGAGAGTTCAAAGCGGAGTACAGCGGAGACGCCAGAAGCAACGGAACAAATAGTGAAGGCTCAACCTGACTCGGGTGAACCGGCAGAGAAGACCGAAGCAGAATCGGTCGGGCCGGCTAACGCTGATTCGCCGTCCCGAAGCCTGCCGGATCAGGAAGAACAGGCAGAAGCCCCTGCAAAATCTTCAGTCAAAGTGGTTCCACTTGAAGCGCCTTTTGTTCCTCTAGACGAAGAAACCACTCCGATCATAATGGAACCGGTAAAACCGACGGATGCTTCTTTCCCGGAAGAAAACGAAACGCAGAGAAAAACCAAAAAAGCAGCGGGAAGCCAGACGGTGGCAGATAACCGGCAGGAACAAAACGCTGAGCCGAAAGAACCGCAAAAAGTGTTTTTCGAGCTGCCGGAAGAAGGACCGGTCATCCGGAAGCCGGAACTCAAAAAAAGAGAAGAGGAAGCGGTTCCTGTCAGAAGAGTGCCGAATATCCCGGCTATGATTTTGTTTTTCATTGTTGCGATCCCGTCAGTTCCGGTTATGTTGGTGCTTCTGGCGATCCTGGTGGTACTCTGCGTGAGCCTGAGCTTTGGTACGATCGCCTTAGGAAGCATCCTGGTGATCTCTGCATTCAGTGGCTTTGCGGTACTGGCGGACATTCTGCTTCTGCTGGGTACAGCCATTATTGCTCTGGCATTGGGGTTGCTGTTCCTTTGGCTTGCAATCTGGCTGATTGCCGAGGGTATGATGGGCCTGATCCGTTCGGTCAAAGAACTCTATCGGGAGTGGTGCTATAAGGAGGTGCCAGCGGCATGAAAAAAGGATGGCGGATCATTCTCGGCATTGTCCTGGTGGCCGTAGTCCT
>CAZMXF010000384.1:0-2924 GCA_964570015.1 uncultured Oscillospiraceae bacterium
TGGCCGAGGCCGTCACGGGACTCGTCGAGAGCGGCTTCGTGGTCAACCGGCCGGAGCAGGCAGGCAGTTTTGTGCTGGAACTCAGTCTGCCGGACATGATCAGCCTGTATCAGGTCCGGAATGCCGTCGAGAGCGAGGCGGCCTATCTCTGCGCGTACAACGCGGACGAGAAGACCATCCGCGAACTCACCCGTCTTTCGGACGCATTCCGGGACAGTGTCACGATGCACGACATCCGCGGCATGCGGGACACAGACATGCCGTTTCACAAGCTGATCATCGACTCCTGCGGAAACGACTATCTCAGGCGCTCGTATGAGCAGATCCGGCCCTACCTGACCCGATACCAGGCGTCGATGCTGGAGTTCATCGGGCGGAAGTCCAATGACCAGAACCCCTGGCTCTCAAACGTGAAATACAACCACACAGCGGTGGTTTCGGCGATCCGGATGCGGCTGCCGGACCTGGCAAGGCAGTCGATGGCAGACCACGTAAGCTCAAGCCTGAGCTTCACGAGCATGTCGAGGGAAGGCTTTGATCCGTTCTCTTCATTAATATAAAAAAACATTCCCCCTGTCGGAAAGACAGGGGGATTATGATATTAATCAGTCGATGCGTTCGCTGCCCCAGAAGAAGAGAGCAACAGTTCCCGGACCGGTATGGGAGCCGATCGTGGTGCCGATGCTGTTGATGACCACTTTCCCGTTCAGTTTCGGGAAACGCTCTTCCACCAGATCGGCGACGGTTCTGGCGTCGTCATAGCAGGCAGACATGGAGATATAGCATTTTCCGCTGTAGTCCAGGCCGCCTTCGGCGTATTCCTGCATCTTCTTCACGATCTCGCGGATGACCTTTTTCTTCGTTCGGATCTTGAAGCGCGGGATCAGGCGTCCGAGATTGTCCATGTTCATGAGCGGGCAGATCTCCAGCATCCCGCCGAAGACGCCGGCCGTCTTGGAAATCCGTCCCCCCTTGACAAAGAAGGTCAGATCCGTGGAGAAAAACCAGTGGTGAACCTTCAGGCGGTTCTCTTCGATCCACCCGGCCAGTTCAGCGGCACTCATCCCCTCGTCCCGCTTCGTTGCGGCCGTATCCATGAGCAGGCCGTAACCGGAGGACGCGCCGAGGGAGTCGATGACATAAATCTTACGCTCCGGATAGCGTTCGCGGAGAATGGCAGCCGCATTGCGGGCCGCATTGATGGAACCGGAGATCCCGGAAGACAGACTCACATGGACGATGTCCTTGCCGTCCTCGAGAAAAGGCGTGAAGAAATCGACATATTCCGCGACGTTCACCTGGGCGGTACGGGTGTCGGCGCCCTTGGACATCCGATCATAAAACTCGTCAAAGGGGATGGTCTCCCCGAGATCATCCGGATACTCAACTCCGTCCAGGGCATAGTGGAAGCAGACATAATGGATGTCCCTGGACTGAAAATGTTCTTTGCTCAGGTCGGCAGTCGAGCAGCAGCTGAGAATATAACTCATGGCAGCAGATTCCTTTCTGTCAGTAAGATTTCGTTTGCTTCAGCTTACCACAGAAAGGCCGGAAAAACACTCTACTCATAAAAAACAACGGGCAGAAATCACTCTACCCGTTGCTTTCTTTCTCTCTACGATTAGTAGAATGCCTGATTTTAAAGGCTTTCGGAGGGCTCTTCAGATTGCAGCTCAGGTAGACGATGATTTCCGCCGGAATCACAATCAGGAAGAGCTGCCAGGGATGATAGCGGGGATAACAGAGCAGGAAGCCCGCCACAAACAGAGACAGGACAAACACTGCAATGACATGCTGGAGGCAGCGCTTGCGGTGGAAGACACAGATCAGGACCATATACACGAGGATGGAGATCGGCAGCGCAGCGACAAACACCTGCCAGACGATGAGGCCGACCAGCCAGAGTGCAACGAAGGCAGTCAGCGCCAGGGTCCAGACCCCGATGACGGCGATGGCGATGATGCGTCCGGTGCTGTAGGAAACCTGTTCGGTTTCGGGTTCTTCCGTTGGGATCGGCTTCCACTCGTCATGGGAACTGAGCAGGTTATCAACCGAGACGCCGAAGAGTTCTCCCATCTGTTTCAGGACAAACGCATCCGGAATCGCCTCGGCCCTTTCCCACTTGGAGATCGTTTTATCGGAGTAGTTGAGCTTGCTGCCGAGTTCGGCCTGGGTCATTCCAGCCTGGGTACGGAGATTGATGATGTTGCTCGCAGTAATCAGCTTGAGTTCTTCCAGTTGCATGAAATAATCTCACTGTTCTGTAATTTAGAAGCATTCAGCCGCAGAACCTGTTCAACGGCCGCAGGCGCCGGTCATTCCTCGATAAACAGGACGCCGAGCGTCTTAGGACCGCAGTGGGTCGAAATCGTGCAGCCGGCCAGAGTATGATGAATCTCTTCCACGGGGATCAGTTCCCGGACCAGAGAACAAAGCTCTTCCACCGTGCTCTCTGCTACTTCACCGGAATCGGTGATAAACACGTGGCCCGGCCGGACCTTGCGCCCGCTCAGGCGCTCCCGGATATACTGCTTGTAGACATGCTCAATGCTGCCTCGGTATTTTTTGTAGACGACAAGCTTGCCATCCTTCATCTCAAGGGCCGGCTTGAGGTGCAGGAGGTTTGCCCCCAGGGCCGCAACACCCGTGCAGCGACCGCCCTTCCACATGAACTCCAATGTATCCAGGACAAAGCTGGTCTGGACCTTGGCGCTCAGTTCACGAAGATGCGCGGCAATGTCCCTGGCGCCCATTCCCCGATTTCTGCATTCCGCGCCCTCAATGGCCAGCAGGCCGATACCGGTAGAAAGCATGCGTGTATCCACCACATGGATGCCGCCCAGCTCGGACGCGGCCATGCAGGCGGCGTTATAGGAATTGGAGAGTTCGGAACTGATGTCCAGATGGACAACGGAAAAGCCCTC
>CAZMXF010000385.1:0-2914 GCA_964570015.1 uncultured Oscillospiraceae bacterium
GAGGAACAGCAATGAAGCGCTATCCGGAAATCAAAAAGCAGAACCTGCGCATGGCTGCGCTGCTGGTCCTCGGGCTGGTCCTCACCCTGGTCCTGATGAGCCTGCCGCTTTACACCTTCGAGATCGGTGTCTACACCAAAAAGTCGCCCAACACCTTTGTCGGCGATGAAAAATACGTCGAGGCAAAGGCGGAGGCCGAAGCCGTAGCCGCGGACTACCGGGCACAGGGCTTCGATGTGGAGGTTTCCGAATCCGTACTGGAGCGCACCAACTCCAAGGGCAAGACCACTTCGCTGGTCACCTTCACCGTCAACGAGCGCACCGGCAAAAACTTCTGGTCCTTCCTCGGGAAGGATCTGCCCGCCTCAAAGGTATTGATCTGCATCCTCGCACTCATGGGCCTGTCGCTGATTTTTGCCGCCGCGGGGCTTGCCGGGTCCCTTGACCTGCTCCACCGCTATCTGGATACCCGATCAAAGCTCTTCCGGACGCTGCTGATCGTGGTGCTCCTGCTCGCGATCCTGCTGGTCCCGGTCTTCATCCTTCAGAACAACGTCACCTTCTCCCGTCAGCTTTCCCTTTACAACGCGGACCTGCTGACCGAAGGCAAAGATGCCTTTTTCGCCAAACTGGACGGCTTCCTCTTCGGCGGTCAGATGGGCTCTGATGTCGCTGATGTCCTCAGCGGGCTGGAGATCGAACACTCCCCGCTGGTCTGGCTGATGATCCCCACGCTGTTCATCTCCCTGCTGGCGGCATTTTCCCTGCGCAAAGGTGAGATCCAGAGCAGCCTGCTGAAGCTCTGCCTCTACTTCTTCGTGATCGTAGTCTGCGTGATCACCCTTTACCCCTACTATGTGATGCTCATCACCGCCTTCCGCTCCAATGCGGAAAGTCTGGACATGTACTTCCTGCATATGTTCCCGACCAGATGGATCTGGTCCAACCTGACGGATATTATTCACCGGGGTGTGCCGCGTTTCCTGCTGAACTCCCTGTTCGTGGCAGGCGGAGCCACCGGACTGGCTATGCTCTGCGGCATCCCGGCCGCCTATGCCCTGGCGCGCATGACCTTCAAAGGAAAAAAGATCTTCCTGGGCTATGTGATCATGTCCCAGATGTTCTCTCCGGTGGTCCTGCTCATCGGCATCTCCCAGCTCATGACCACACTGCACCTGAACAACACACTCTGGGGCCTGATGCTCATCAACGCTGCCTTCAACCAGGCCTTCGCCATCTGGCTGCTGCGCGGCACCTTCGTCTCCATCTCACCGGAGATGGAACAGGCCGCACTCATCGACGGCTGCGGCACCATCGGCGCACTGACAAAGGTGCTGATCCCTATGGCGGCCCCCGGCATCGTCACGGCGCTCATCTTTGTCTTCATCAATGCCTGGAATGAATATACCGTCGCGACCATCCTGATCTCCACTGCCCAGTACCGCCCGATCACCGTCGGCATCACACAGTTCTCCTCCTTCAACATGATCGAATGGCAGTACATGTTTGCCGCCTCTCTGCTGGCTACCATCCCGGTCGTCATCCTCTTCATGTTCATCGAAAAGCACCTCACCGCAGGCCTCACCTCCGGCGGCGTCAAGGGATGAGACAAGTAAAAAGTAAAAAGTAAAAAGTAAAATGTAAAATGTAAAATGTGATATGTAATAATGTGAAATGTGATATGGAAAAAAGTTCAAGATAAAAGATAAAAAATAAAAGATAAAAAAATCTTCATTCTTTCTTCTAAAGTCTAAGGTCTAATGTCTAAAGTCTGATTTCTTATTTCTTATTTCTTATTTCTTATTTCTTCATTCCGCCTGAAACCCGACACCTGCCGTCTGAAACCTGACACCTTTTCTTCCTTTTGTCACTTAAGTTCTCATTTCTTATAGTTTTCTTGCTATAATTTTTACTTTGATTAATAAGCGTTTATATTTTTTAATTCCGCGCACAAAATCAAGAGGAAAAGACAATGATAAAAAAATTACGGGCTCTTATCGGAATGTTGACAAAAGGTTACATTACTCACCGGAAATGTTTCCTGATGGAAAGTCAAAAATGCGGTCTTTACGTCGGTCAGCCGCAGATCCTGAATTATGTGTACTGCCATCCCGGCTGCACACAAAACGAAATTGCGGCTTATCTCGGCGTTTCCGCCGCTTCAGTCGCTTTCTCGACAAAACGGCTGCAATCCGCCGGACTGCTTCAAAAACAGGTCAATTCTCTGAACATGCGCTGCAACAAGCTCTATGTCAATCCGGAAGGTGTTGAAGTCCTGAACAAATTCTCTGACGACTTTGACAGACTGAACCTTGCCATGTTCGAAGGTTTCAGCGAGGAAGAACTGGACCAGCTGGCCGATTTCATCGAACGTGTCAGCGCCAACATGGATAAATTTCTGAAGCAGGAGCAGTCAGCTTGAAAAACCTGAAACGCATCCTGGGCCACCTGGGACGGTATAAGAAATATGCCATCCTCGCCCCGCTCACGGTGGCCATCGAAGTGCTGCTGGAGATCTGGATCCCCTACCTGATGGCCGACATCATCGACGTCGGCATCGCCAACAAAGATTCCGCCTATGTTCTCAAAATCGGCGGACTGATGGTTCTCGTTTCAGTCATCTCCCTGTTCTTCGGAGCGGGAGCCGGCCGTTTTGCGGCACTTGCTTCCACCGGTCTGGTCCGCAACCTGCGCAAAGCCCTCTTCGACAAGATCCAGGACTTTTCCTTCGCCAACACGGATCACTTCAGCACGCCCTCCCTCATCACCCGCATGACCACCGACCTGAACTTCGTACAGAACTCGGTGATGATGATGGTCCGCATGCTCATCCGCGGCCCGCTGATGATGATCGCCGCGACCTTCATGACCTTCCGCATCAACGCGGAACTGGCAGTGATCTATCTCATCGCTG
>CAZMXF010000386.1:0-2903 GCA_964570015.1 uncultured Oscillospiraceae bacterium
AGGAATATCTCAGGGCCAGACGCCGCAGAGGATTCAGCCAGCCTCTCATCTTTGTTGTTGTGGTGGTTGCCTCGATCTTTGTCCTGAGTCTCTTCTTCCGTGTGGAAGATATTCAGGTGGAAGGGAACACCCACTATACGGATGAAGAGATTATCCGCGCTATCGACATTGAAGAGGGTGACAACCTCTTCTTCTTTGACCGGTTTGCAGCGATCAGCAGAGTCTTCTCCAAGCTTCCGTATATTGAAGAGGTCACGCTGAAGCGCGCATTGCCGAACCGGATCACGATCTCAGTGGAGGAGAGCCGCGCCATGGCCTATCTGATTCTCGGCGATGAGGAGTGGACCATGGACCACAACTGCAAGATCCTGGGCAAAGCTGCTGAAGGCGAGACCGCGGAGCTTGTCCCCATCGTAAACTTCGATCCCGGGACGCTGTTCATCGGGGAACGCCTGACTGCGGCGAGCGGCAACGAGACCCCGGTGGATTACCTGAATGAAATCCTGATCCAGATCGAGGGACGGGAGATCGGCCCGGAGATCGACCGAATCGACTTCGAGAACCCAAACAGCCCGGAAATTGTTTACAACGGACGATTTACCTTCGTTCTGGGGAGATATTCCCAGGTCAGCCAAAAGTTTGCGATCCTGTCCGGCACTTTGCAGACCCTGAAAGCGGGCGATGCAGGTGTGGTAGACCTGTCCGACGGCATGAAAGCAATCTACAGTCCGAACTGACCACGCCTTCCGGAGTGACAAAAGAAGAAAAACCTATTCAGTAAAACAGTGACTGCCTTCCGGTTTGCTCTCGGAGGGCAGTTTTTTCGTAAAAAAGACGTTCAAATTGAAAAAATTACAAAGCGATTACGAAAAAGTTGCCCGAAAATGAAAAAAACTATTGACCTCCGAAGAAAAATGTAATATTATAGGGGACACAAAGACAAAATGTTACACGCTTATTGCGTTGTCGATTCAGACAGGAGGCACAGGATATGGATTTTAAGGCCGAAGCTGGTCCCGAGAATGTCGTTACGATAAAGGTTATTGGTGTCGGCGGAGCCGGCAATAATGTTGTCAACCGCATGGTAAAAGACGGCACCCAGGGTGTCGAGTTCATTGCGATCAACACCGATAAGCAGGCTCTGGCGATTTCGAATGCGGATCAGAAGATCCAGATCGGTGAAAAGATTACGAAAGGCCAGGGCGCGGGTTCTGATCCTGAGATCGGCAGGAGAGCTGCCGAAGAGAGCCGCAATGCCATCACCGCTGTGCTGGAAGACACGGATATGGTCTTTATTACCGCCGGAATGGGCGGCGGCACCGGTACGGGCGCTGCGCCGACCGTGGCGGATATTGCCAAGGAAGCCGGGATCCTGACTGTCGGTGTTGTGACCAAGCCCTTCAAGTTTGAAGGTAACCGCCGGATGGTTCAGGCCAATGCGGGCATCCGGGAACTCCTCGGAAAGGTTGATTCCCTTCTGATTATCCCGAATGATCGTCTGAAATATGCCACCGACCAGAAGGTTACGCTGGCCAACGCCTTTGAAATCGCGGATGATGTGCTTCGCCAGGCAGTGACGAGCATCTCCGACCTGATCAAGAACACGGGCTTCATCAATCTGGACTTTGCCGATGTTACCTGCATCATGAAGAATGCCGGCTATGCCCATATGGGTGTCGGACATGCTGCGGGCAAGGGCAAGGCAGAAGAGGCTGCGCGTATCGCTGTCGCGAGTCCGCTCATGGAGACCTCCATCAATGGGGCCCACGGTGTCCTCATTAACATCACTGGTTCCTCCGATATGGGTCTGGAGGATGTGGAAGCGGCGGCAGATCTTGTACAGGAAGCTGCACATCCCGATGCCAATATCATCTTTGGTGCGAGCTTTGATGAGACCTTACAGGACGAGATCCGTGTGACGGTCATTGCCACGGGCTTTGAGGAAGGTGCTGCCCAGGCTGCTGCGGCGGAGAAGGCAGCCATTGCGCGCAAAACAGCAGCTGTTGAGGCTCCGGTTCAGGAACCGGCCGCTCCGGCAGCGTCCGCTGCGCCATCCGTTCCACCCGTGTTCAAGAAGGCCGCACCTGCGATGGCGCCGGTGGTACCCAGTGCAGCACCTGCAGCGGATGCAGCGCCGGCCGGATCCGAGGATGAGCCGGCAGAAGACCCCTTCGATAATATCTTCAAGATCTTCAATACGAAGTAAGCGATTCTTCGATGCCTCAGATGAGAGGCTGCTGCTTGCAACAGAACAAAAGCTCCTCCCCCTGCGGAGGAGCTTTTGTCTGTACTGCTTCTTCGGGAGAGTCGGCATGTGAAAAAACTGATTTATCTTTTGAAACGCGTCATCCATTATTATAACGTCAAACAGGTTCCGCTGGCCTCTGCTGCGCTGTGCTACTATATGATGATGACGGTTTTTCCGATGATCATCTGCCTGTATACCCTGCTAGGGCAGAACTATGATCAGGCTATCCGGATTCTGGAATTTGCAGAGGGTTTTCTGAGCACGGATACATTGGATACCATCCGAAGCTTTCTTTCCTACGTTGCAAATAACCACAGTATGGCGATGGCGATAGCAGGGCTCACAGTTATGGTGACTTCAGCTTCTGCCGCGGTCCGCAGCATGCTGGTGACCATCGGACGCATGCAGGGCGGACTGCGCTATACCGGGATTACGGGCTTCCTCTTCAGTGTGCTTTATTCGGTGGTGTTTTTAGCGGCAACCTGGTTTGCGATCCTCGTGATGTTCAGCAGCCAGAACATCCTGAGCCTGATCCAGGAACGGATTCCGTTTATCGAAGTGAATGTAAACTGGCATGAGGCAAAGTACTGGCTGCTCGCGCTCATTATGTTTATGATCCTCTGGGGAATCTATCGCTTTTCCCGGGAGAAGGGAA
>CAZMXF010000387.1:0-2900 GCA_964570015.1 uncultured Oscillospiraceae bacterium
AATATCGCTCCCTTTTCCAAGCCAGCGGGCCAGGACGACCTTCTGCTTGTTGCCGCCTGAGAGGTCAGAGACGAACTGGTGGACATTCTGCATTTTCGTCTGCATATTCTCTGCATTTGACTCTGCAAACTGCGTCAGTTTTTTCCCGTTGAGCAGGCCGTGGTTTGCCAGATCATCAATGGATGGCAGGACGATATTGTTCCGAATGGATTCGTTGACAATGATGGATTCATTGTCGCGGTCCTTGGAGGCATAGGCAATGGAGTGCTTGATGGCGGTGGAGATGCTGTTGATCTCTGTCCCGTCAGCCAGCCTAACGCGCCCGGTACGATCCCAGGAAGCAGCGAAGATCGCTTTCCCAACCTCGTGCATCCCGCACTCGGAAAGTCCGCCAAAGCCGAGAATTTCACCACGGTGCAGATCGAAGCTAATGTCGTGAATGGCACCGGGGACACTCACATTTTCCACCTTCAGCACGACTTCGTCTGATATTTTCTCGCCGTAGTCATCCCGGTAGTAGGCTGAGCCGATTTCGCGTCCGACCATCAGGCGCTTCAGCTGATCCTCGGTCATCTCTGAAGTCTGGACCGTGCCGATGAAATCACCATCACGCAAAACCGAGATGGTATCGGTGTGAGCGAGAACCTCACCCAGGTCGTGACTGATAAAGATAACCGTGCGTCCGTCTGCGCGGATCGCATCCATGATCTTGTAAAGTTCCAGACGCCCGCTTTGGGAGAGGGCAGTGGTGGTCTCATCGACGACAAGGATCTTCGGCTTCATGTAGGTCGCCTTCACGATCTCTACAAGCTTGCGGTCTTCAAAGTTGTAGCTGTCGATCATGTCCGCGGCCTTGATCCGGCCAAACCCGTATTCATCCAGAAGGCGCTGTGCCTCGCGGTTCATGGCAGGGGTGTCCTTGATGCCGAAGTGCATAAAGGGGGTCTCGTGGCCGAGAAAGATATTTTCTGCGACAGTAAGCCCGGACAGGGTACCCATCTCCTGGACGATGATGGCAATGCCGACATTGTTGGCCTCCACCTGATTGCGCGGATGGATCTGCTGACCGTCCAGGGTAAAGGTTCCGCCACCGATGCTGTAGATTCCACAGAGCATCTGAGAGAAGGTGCTCTTTCCAGAGCCGTTTTCACCGATCAGACCGCGGATCTCGCCCGCATCGATGGTGAGTGAGACATCATTTACTGCATGAGTGATACCGAAACGCTTGTCGATGTGTTCCGCGGTCAGAAGTGTTTTATTTCCCATCTCTGCCACCTCACTTTACAACGCTGCCCTTGCTGCCGCGGGCAGTCAGCGAAACAATGGCGAGCAGGGCTGCACCGGTTACGACGTTCTGAATCGTCGTCGGGGCGCCCAGGGCGACAAAGCCGTTAAAAATGATGGAGATAATGAATTCACCGACAACAATCGCCGTGATCGGCATCTTATATTTACGAAAGGCAACGCCGAAAAAGGTGCCCATGAGCGGCTGGAAGTTGCGGCTCATGGTGCTCATGCCGGTCAGAGCCGTCATGGTTGTACCGTAGGAGACGGTCAGAATCGCCATGATGCCGACAAAAAAGTGGAGCAGCATGAAGCCGATCAGTTTGTACTTCTTGACATTGATGCCCATGTTTTTGGCCGTGAATTCATTGGAACCGATGGCATTGCAGTAAGTTCCGATCTTAGTATAGTTCAGAATAAAATACATCAGCAGGAACGCAAGCAGGGCAAGAATGATGTTGCCCGGGGCTCCGGAGAAGAAACGAAGTTCTTCATCCAGAGTCTGCTTCACGCCTCCCGCAACAAAGACTGCCACACTCTCAAAGATCAGCATCAGGCCGACGGTGACAATCATAGAAGGCACATTCAGCTGGTTGTAGAGGAATCCGATCAGAAGTCCGATCAGCGTGCCGCAGCATAGACAGCCAAGGATAAAGCCGGGATATCCGAAATGCTTGGACAGAATCACGCCCACGATGGAGGAGAGGACGATATTGGCGCCGACCGCAAAATCGAACAGACCCATCACGACGATGAAATACAGCCCGCAGCCGCCGACAGAATAGATGATAGAGGACTGCAGGTAGGAATACAAATTGCTGAGTGATCCAAAGTTGTGCGGGGTCAGAATCTTAAAGACCCCATAAAAGAACAGAAGCATGACAGCCAGCAGAAAGAGACCGTAATATCTGCTGCCCTTCAGCTTTTCAAAAGATTTCGACATAATGTGCCGATTCCCTCCCTCAAGGAAATACCGGGACGGTGTTTCCGATGCTCTGATTCATAAAAAAGGAAGCGGGTCGGAGACCCGCATTCCTTTCAAGGTATCTGCGATCAGCCAGCGTGGCGTGCGACAACGTCCTCGACGGACAGCGCAGCGCAGGCAGCGGCCAGGTCATCATAGCTGAGTTCGGCCAGGGCTGCGATTTCATCGCTGTAGTAAGGCAGCTCGGAACCGGTGAAGTACTGGGCATAGTTGGCATAGTCTTCAGAAGAAGCAACAAACATGTAGGGGAAGACCATGTCATAGAAGCCGTCGGTGGAAACTTCATAGTTGCCCTTAATGGCATTATAGACCATCAGGAAAGCAAAGAACGGGTCGGCATAGTGACCGCCGGACTCGGCTGCCATGGCACCCGTCTCCAGCTTGACATCCAGGTCGGGCAGGAAGTCGGTGGAAACAACGGCGATCTTGCCGGTGAGGCCGAGTGCTTCAATACCGGCAATAGCACCGAGAAGCGTATCACCGCCGCCACCGGCAACGATCAGAGCATCGATGTCGGGATTGGCCTGGATGATGGCTTCGGCAGCCTGACGGCCGGTGTCAGTGGTGGTACGGCCATACTGGGGCTCAAGCAGGGTGATGGTGTCATCGGGATGTGCGGCGTTCCATTCTT
>CAZMXF010000388.1:0-2896 GCA_964570015.1 uncultured Oscillospiraceae bacterium
CAAGCATCTTTGCCGATTCTACCCGAAATGCCCCGTCATCGGCAAAGCGGGACACACTCCGCGGCAGGTCATGGTTCTCCCAGAAGAGGCTGTTCCAGCCCTGACCGTAGAGTCCTTTCTGCCAGTGGGAAAAGATCTTCTTCAGGCCCACGAAATCAAGCGGGACCATATCCCATTTTTCCTTTCCGGGGATCTGGTCAATCTTCATGTGTTCAAACTGAAACACCATGGAGAGTTCGGACCCATCCGGATTGCTGTAGAGCTTTGCACCCTCCACATCCGCGCTCCAAGCCTCTCCGACCGTCACCAGGCCGGGTCTGCGAAAGGCTTCCCTGCTCATCTCACGAACATAGGGATGCAGCGTGGGGGCGCACTTCATGAGTCCGTGGTCAGGATCCTTTCCCAGATGGTCCACGACGTCCAAGCGGAACCCTCCTATCCCCCGGTCCGCCCACCAGTTGATCATTCGATAGAGCTCCGCTCTGAGCGCCGGATTATCCCAGTTCAGATCCGGCTGCTTGACCGAAAACTGATGGAAGTAATACTGCCCCAGTTCGGGCACCCACTCCCATGCAGAACCGCCGAAACCGGCCTTCAGCCCATTCGGCGGCGTCACACCGTCGCCGTCCCGCCAGATATAGTAGTCGTGATATGGGTTGTCCCGGCTCTTTTTGGCTTCCCGGAACCAGCGGTGTTCATCTGACGAGTGGTTCAGCACCATGTCCAGAATGATCCGAATCCCACGTTTTCCTGCCTCGGCGATCAGGCGGTCCATATCCCCCAGCGTCCCGAAGAGGGGATCGATGTTCTGATAATCCGAGATGTCGTACCCGTTGTCGTCCTGGGGTGAGCAGAAGACCGGGGAGAGCCAGATGGCGTCGATTCCGAGTGTTTCCAGATAGTCCAGCCTGGAGAGGATACCGGGCAGATCCCCGATTCCGTCCCCGTTGGAGTCACAGAAGCTTCGCGGATAGATCTGATAGATTACCGCCTGCTTCCACCAGTTGTTCTTCTGAAATTTTGTTCCTGCCACAGATTTCGTTCCGATGTCTGTCATGACGGGTCTTCCTCTTCTTCCTTTTCTTTTTCCAGCCGGTCAAAAACAGGGCGCATCAGGGCAATACTCACATAGCAGGGCAGGGAGAATCCGAACATAAACAGGATCGGTGCCCCGATGCGATAGTAACGGATACCGAGCAGCCAAAGCATGACGGTAAAACATACCATGCCCAATGTCCGAGGAAAGTAACCGACGGCAAGCATCGCAGCGTTTTTGATCGTTTTCCCGAGGCTGTTTTCATAGCGGGCCAGCAAAGCAAAGGTGTAGATACTCAGTGCCAGCACCAGTACGGCCAGCGCCGCGATGCCGTAGCGAAAGACCGGCGCGTAAGCCAAGGCGCAGAGATAGTCAAAGTACAGCAGGCCTGCTGCAGCAATCAGGATCAGCCCGAAGCAGATTCCTTTCTTCAGATTCTGCCGGAAGGCCCTGCCGTAATTCTTCAGGATCCCGCTCTCCTCCTGTCGGAGAATTCGGATGACCACATCGTTCATTGCCGTAAACGCAGCACCGGACGTGATGACCGGCACACAGCACAGCAGGGTCAGCAGATTCAGAATAACCATATCCGTAACCACGCTCAGTGCCTGCCACAGCGGGTTATCCATATCGAAAAACCGTCTCATTGTCTGCTGTCCTTTCTGTCCGTAAGATGCGTCATCTGTTTTCTGTTACAGAAGATTTCCCCGCCCGTCCGGGCGGGGAAATCCATTGTTTGATGAGGTATTTTGATTTCCTGCGTTTGTGTCAGGATACGTTCAGGCTTAACCCTTGACGGCGCCGGATGCAACACCTTCGACGATGTAGCGCTGTAGGAAGACGTACAGAATCAGAATCGGGAGCATGGCCAGCAGCAGTGCCGCCATAACAAGGCCGAGGTCTGTGGAGTACGTGCCATAGAACGCCTGTGTCGCAATGGGTATCGTGTACAGTGACTTCTTGGTCAGCACCAGGCTGGGCAGCAGGTAGTCGTTCCAGTAGGCCATGGCATTGATGATGCCAACCGTCGCAACTGTGGGCTTGAGCAGGGGGAAGACAACCTTCCACCAAGTCTGCCAGCGGGTGCAGCCGTCGATTGTTGCGGCTTCTTCCAGTGCCAGCGGAATGTTTGTCTTGATCGCACCATGGAACATAAAGACCGCCATCGAGACTGAGAAGCCGACGTGCATCAGGATCAGTGTGATTCTGTGGTTCAGTACGTTCAGGATACCGCCGTAGACGGACACCAGAGGAACCATCAGGACCTGGAACGGAATAACCATCGACGCGATCATCAGAGAGAAGATCAGCGTGCAGAATTTCCATCTGTTGTTACGCACAATGACAAAGGCAGCCATCGAGGAGACCACAATCGTCAGAATCGTGGCGCAGCAGGTGATGATGAAGGAGTTTCCGAACACCGTCCAGAAATTCATCTTCTTCATTGCATTGGGGAAGTTGTCCAGCGTGAAGCCGTGTGCACCGATCAGCGCAAGAGGATCTTTGACGATATCACCTTTGGTCTTGAACACGTTGATGACGACCATGATGAATGGGAAGATAAAGCAGAAGAACAGAAGAAGCAGTACAACCCACATAATCGCGTGGGAGATTTTTTTCTGACGCGCAGCTCTTTCGTTTTCAGTCATTATGCTTCGACCTCCCCTCTCTTACCAATCATGACCTGAGTTACGCCGACAATGGCACAGACCAGGAAGAGGATCACGGCTTCGGCCTGGCCGAGTCCGTAGTTCTTATACGTAAATGCCTGATTGTACACATGCATCGCCGCCATGACCGACGAACCGAACGGCTCGCCCTTGGTCAGGGAGAGGTTCACGTCGTACACGACGAAGCAGC
>CAZMXF010000389.1:0-2893 GCA_964570015.1 uncultured Oscillospiraceae bacterium
ATCGGGCTGTCCGGTACATGAACGGACAGTACTCGGGCATGATTTCCTTTGACATTAACGGTGACGAAGCAGCTCACCAGAAATTCCTGGATTCTCTTACTCTGGTTACCCACGCGGTCTCACTCGGTGATGTTGAAAGCCTGATCGTCTACTACGATAAAAGCAGCGACAAACTGCCGCATTATCCCGAAATCTATCGGGAAGGCTTCTTCCGCTTCAGCATTGGTCTGGAAGATGCCGAAGACATTATCTCGGATCTCCAGCAGGCGATGGAAAAGGCCGGAATGCTCTGAGCAAGTTGCTTCCGGAAACAGAAAAACAATAATCTGACCCGGGTCAATTGATAAAAAACATAGGGCGAGGCCACAGTGAGGGATTTCCCGCTGCGGCTTTGTCTATTTCATGGAAAAAAGGACATCTCATTCTTATGAAGCGGCGCTCTTTTTTCCTGTATGTACAATCTTTTAAGGGTTTGAACCCAACGATAGCGCACCCGGACTGTTTTTGGGCTCAACCTGGTTTCATTCAGTATTTGTATCAATTTTGCTCGGAATGAGGAAGAGCATAAACATTTTTTTTAAAACACGAACTGTGTCAGAATCATGCAGCAAATAGTTCCTCCGGCAATTGACAACAGTGTATTATCGCGCCAGATATGGAGCAGTGATGTAACCGCACAGGAAATCAGCTGCGGTGCCCATCCGGCAGCAGCTGTGAATTCGACGTTACGCACACAGTAAAAAACCAGTGTTGTCATAATCGCAAGGGGAAGCATCTTTCCGAGATCGTTGATCGCCTTCGGAACCTCTTTGCCCCGAAAAAGCAGGAACGGCAGTGCGCGTTCAAACAGAGTACACACGGAGCAGATAGCGATGACCTCTATCACCCAGATGGTGATATGATTCATGTTCAGCCTCCTCTTCACGGAGGATTCGTTTTCCGAACATCATCAACAGCACCACTGTGATCATCAGGGCTGGCAGAATAAATCCGGAAGGGCCAAACACCAGCAGACATACGACGGAGGATACCGCGGCAATGAGTGCCGGAAACTCACGGCCCCGGGCAGCCTTGAGCTGTTCGATCAGGATGACAATAAACAGTGCTGTCAGAGCAAAATCGATCCCTTCCGTATTAAACGGGATCAGAGTTCCAATCGCAGCTCCGATGACGGTCAGGGAGACCCAGTAGACAAGGACGAGCATTGCATCAAAGATGAAGGACCACATCCTGTGTTCTTCATTTCCGTCATCAAAAGAATTGGAGCAATGAAGTGAGAAAGCTTCATCAGGCAGCGCATAAATCAGGAACAGTTTCCGAGGACCGAACTGTCTCCACTGCTCAATGAAAGGAATGCCGTAAAAGATATGCCGGCTGTTGAGCAGCAGAGCCATCACCGTGACCGTCACAAGCGATACGCCGCCTGCGAAAAAACTGACGGCAAGAAACTGAAGAGAACCTGCAAAAATGAAGAGACTGCAAGCCCCGGTCCAGACCCAGTTATACCCTGACGTCTGCATCAGAATCCCGTAAGCGAGCCCAACCGGGATAAAGCTGATCAGGATCGGTATACTGTGCCGGAGTGAGTATTGAAATGCCTTCTTCATTCTATTCGACCTTTCTCAGATTATATCGTCTTATATCGTCGATCTGACATCCGGCTCATGCTGAGAAGCATGTTTTCCGCCTTATGCATTCCAGAATGTAAAAATCAGTATAGCAAAAAAGCAGACCTGAAACAACCGATATTTCTTGCTTCTGTTATTTCTTACTTCATATTGAGACTGCAAAGTATGTCCTGCAAAATAGATATCCTGCAATATTGAGAAAAGACATATGCTATGATAGAATAACACAGATAATCAAATGCGAAACTCTGCCTATAATCTCCTATAATCAAATGCGCTAAACTCCGACTTCCACGCATTTGATTTCCTGTTTCTTATCAGACGGGGCTTCTGGTAATAACCAGTTTTATGAGGTAAGAACATGTTGAAAAGTGTGTTATTTATAGCGTTTATCGGACATGTGCTTTGCGGCATATGTGATTGTTTGCTTAGTTATTCGCCAAGCGGAAGACTGGACCTTAAATGGGCACTTAAAGATTCTGACAAGATGAGAACTGTTTTTGCTGATATGCCTTTAAGCTGGCCCCTCATGTCTGTTTTGTTAGGGGTTTATGCGATTACGGCGTTTGGATTCGGATATTTGGGATTAAGCAGATGGATGGAAGAATTCTCCAGGACGGCATCCGTAATCATGTATATATCATCTGTCGTATTTCTCATTTCGATAGTTGTACATCATATTATTTGTGGTCTGGTAGAATGGCTGTACATCAGAATGGGAAGAACAAATGAAGCCAGGCAGGCTGTCCTGGAATTTCAAGCGAAAACGATTGTCACCATGGTTATCGGATACTTAGGATTAGCGTCTTTTGTCATTACACTGTTTATAATGGTATCAGTGGGAAAAACGACGCTTCCTCAGTGGGCATGTGTGCTGAACACATTACCTGTTATGTTGATCCTGCTGATTACAAGACTTCCGGCAAAGGGCAATATCGCCGGCGCCATTATGTATTTAGGCTTGTTTATTTTACTCTAATCATAAAGATATCTCGGCTTCTTTTCCGTACATTAATTTCGCGCTTTTGGTGCGCCGGATTTTTGTTCAAATTCAAGTAAACATACTGTAGCTTTGCCCCGGGGAAATAACCGGACTTATGTATGTTGTTGCACGAGGGGGGTGGGGGAAAACGGAGACCGTTTTGCCTAAGAATGGCAGTCAAAGCCTTTCATGCACACGGACAACATGCAGGAATCCCGAGATAACGCGGCAGACCCGATTTGGCCTGATGAGAGAGAATCAGGTTACCGGGTCTGCCGCTTTT
>CAZMXF010000390.1:0-2891 GCA_964570015.1 uncultured Oscillospiraceae bacterium
TCCTGTCGATCACGAATTTGGTAAAGTTCCATTTGATATTCGGCTTTTTGTCCCAATCCGGGTCGGCCTCGGAGAACATCTTCTCCAGAAGCGCCTTGTAGGGATGCTCCTGGAAGCCTGTAAAGCCCTTCTGCGATTTCAAATATGTGTACAGCGGGAGCTCGTTTTCTCCGTTGACATCCGCCTTCTTCATTTGCGGGAAGGTGGTGTTGAAGTGCATGGTGCAGAACTCATGAATCTCGTCATCCGTCCCGGGAGCCTGCCCACCGAACTGGTTGCAGGGGACGTCCAGGATCTCCAGTCCCTGATCATGATAGTCCCTGTACAACTGTTCTATCGGGGCATACTGGGGCGTGAAGCCGCAACCGGTAGCCGTGTTGACAATCAGAATGACCTTGCCCTTGTAATCGGCCAGATTAAGCTGCTCACCCTTGCGGGTTGTGATTGTATAATCATAGATCATCTTATTTCTTAACTTGTTGTTTTTTGCTAATTGCGATCCTGCTTCGCAATTAATATACTTGGGAATAATAAGAAGAATGCGGCGGAAATGCGGTCGGGATTTGCGCAGAAGCGCGGATATTCGAAGCGATCTTTCACATGAATGCGATGGACTGCCGAGCCTATTCCATTCCAGTCAGTTCCTCCAGCGTTTTGCGATCCATAACAACGAGAAGCCTGGTGTCTACATCCAGTTTCTGATTGGGGTCCGCCATCGTCCAGAGGGTATTTCCTGTTTTGAAAGCCAGGATGTTGATCTTGTTTTTTCGACGGAGATCCAGATCTTTTGCCGACTTTCCGATCCATTTATCCAGCGGTTTCATTTCAATCATACAGAGACTGCTGTCTACTTCAAAGAAATCCAGGATCGTCTCGGAGATCAGATTTTTTGCCCAGCGCTCCCCGGCATATTCCTCGGGAATCACGACTCTGTCGGCTCCTATTTTTTCCAGAATGGAGGACATTCTGGCAGAGCCGCTCTTGGCAACAATCAGGGGAACTTCCAGCTCCTTGGAAACCGAAACGGAAATAATGCTTGCCTCCAGATTTTTTGCCATCGCCACGACGACAATATCCATGTCCTTCAGCCCCAGCGCCTGAAGATTCTCCTCATTGGAAAGATCGGCGCCGACCGATGACGTGCAGTACTTGGTGGCCTCATTGACAAGCTCTTCGTTCCTGTCTGCAGCAAGGATTTCTGCTTCCATTTCATACAGAGTCTTGACCAGCGTCATGCCGTATTTTCCCAGTCCAAGGACAGCGATTGACTTCTTCATAATTATTCTCCTATCCGACAAAGAATGATCCCTCGGCAAGTTTCATGTCTATCTTCTTCCTGCTGCCCCTGGTAAAGAATACCGCAAGAGAGATTGGACCGATTCTGCCGAGATACATGGCTGCGGCGACAATCAATTTTCCTGAGGTGTTGAGCGTGAAGGTTACGTCTCTGGTAAGACCGACCGTTCCCTCGGCGCTTATGATTTCGAAAAACCCGTCCTGCGTGCTGACGGGGGTGGTAGAAATGAGCAGAAGCGTAAAGAAAATCACAGTTACCGCAAAGACATCTGCGATGGCAGAGGCTTTTTTCATCTGTTCGGCACTGATCGAGCGCCTGAAAGCCTGCCCGCTGGTCTGGTTTTTGATATAGGAGACCACATTCAGAATGGCGATGTAAAAGGTGGTGGTTTTGACGCCGCCGGCCGTACCTATGGGAGAGCCGCCGATGAACATGAGCAGATATGCAATAACCCAGGAGAGATTTGTCATTTTCTTCTGGGAGAAGCTGTTAAAGCCCGCCGTACGGAGGGTAACAGACTGAAAGAGACTGTTCAGTACCTTCCCAGAAAAAGGCAATGTACCGATCGTATCCGGATTGCGATATTCGGTGATCAGAAAGATCGCTGCCCCGCCGAAAACAAGTACGGCCGTAATGCTCAGCACGAGTTTGCTATGTTCGGAAAGATGTTTCAGGATCTGAAGAGGAGACCATCTCCTGGAAATGCCGTAGCGGAGTTTGTCGCCGATATCCATCCAGACCATGAATCCCAGACCGCTTATCACGATCAGGAACATCGTGACACCCAGCACAAAGCCGTTGCTCTGATACGGAATCAGACTGTCCGGCCCGATAATATCGAAACCGGCGTTGCAGAAGGCGGAAACCGAAGTGAAAACGGATACCCAGAGACCGTGCCGCCAGCCAAACTGCGGAACAAAGGTGAAAGCATAGATCGCGGCGCCGAGCAGTTCCGCGGTCAGGGTACCGATCACAACGACGGAGAGAAAGGTCAGAACGCCGCCTGTGTTCTCCAGATTGAGAGCGTCCCGCAGCATGACCCGGTCCCGCAGAGAGAATTTCCTGTTTGTGATCAGCATGAAGATGGAGATTACGGATACAATGCCGAGACTGCCGAACTGGATCAGAATCAGAAGAATGATCTGACCGGCCAGGCTCCAGTGCATATAAGTCGGCGTCACAACCAGTCCGGTGACACACACCGCGGAGGCAGAAGTGAAAAAGGCATCAATAAAAGGGGTCCAGGTTCCCTCGGAGAAGGAGAACGGAAACATCAGGAAAAGCGATCCGGTGATAATCAAAGCCAGAAAGCTCAGAGGTATCAGGTGTATGGAGCTTATTTTGAGATTCCACATAAAACCCTCCTTTTCGAAAGATAAAGCAGACATGCATATGACTCCGGGACCGGAAATTGGTTTACCGCGACATGTTTTCATTATAGTATTTTTTATAATATCATAAAAGCAATACTAGCTCAATAATAAAGCAGCGATTTTGCAGTTTTTTTGGCCAGTTCGCCGTTTTTTAACGGATTCATCTCTCGCACAACAAAAGCGGCAGACCCGGTAACCTGATTCTCTCTCATCAGGCCAAA
>CAZMXF010000391.1:0-2889 GCA_964570015.1 uncultured Oscillospiraceae bacterium
CTCCTCAGGGGCCTGCCGGCCGGTATAGTATCGGGCTTCGTCCTCGTTCGGCGTGATAAAATCGATCAACGGAAGCAGATCGTCAAGATCCTCCAGGGTGAGGAAGCGGAAGTTCGGGAGCTTGGTGTCCGCGATTACGAGCAGCCCATGTGCTTTCGCCTCGCGAAGCACCGCCCCGATCACTTTCTGATCATCAAAGGGAGCCCGAAACAGGGAGCCCAGGATTAGGGCCCGGGCGCGCCCGAAGCAGGCGCTGTATTGTTCCGGGTGGAAGTTATAGGTGTGGGAAGCGTTCGTGATGGACTGGCGCGTTCCGTCGTCGCGCACGAACATCGTCGTCACAGGCGTGGGATGTTCGGCCGAACGACAGATCAGCGCGGTATCCACCCCGCAGCGGCGCAGCGCATCCACCACCATGTCCCCTGCTCCGTCCTCACCGAGTCCGCACAAAATCGCGGTCCGGAGGCCGAGCTTTGCCGCGGCCATGGACTCATTTACGGCCTCGCCGCCCACATTCAGACTTCCGGAGACCGCGCGGTATCCGGAGGCCGAAATCGGCTTCGGGTCAAAGCCCTTGATGATCGAATCCACCAGCGCCATCCCGACGCAGATGAGATCATAATCTCTATTCATTTCAAACAGCCCGCCTTCTGATCGTTGATAAGAATTTCAGGTAGTCAACACACAAGACTTGTGTTATACTGATTTTATAACAAAGTGAGCGAGAATACAATACACAAGGAGGAGCCAAGATGGGACTTTTCGATAAGAAATACTGCGACTTCTGCGGTGAAAAGATCGGCCTGCTGGGGAACAAGAAACTCGAAGACGGCAACATGTGCAAGAGCTGCGCTGCCAAGCTCTCCCCCTGGTTCAGCGAGCGCCGGCACAGCACCAGGGAGGAGATCCAGGCCCAGCTGGATTATCGCGAAGAGAACAAAACCGCCGTGGCCGCCTTCCACCCGACGCGCAGACTCGGCAAATACACCAAACTCCTGATGGATGAAGAGGCCAAAAAGTTTGCCGTCACGAGCGCTACGGACCTCACGAAAGCGAATCCGGATATCCTGGACTATTCCCAGGCCCGAGACTGCCGCCTGGACATCGACGAGAGCCGCCACGAACTCAAGCAGAAGGATGCGGAGGGAAAGTACGTAAGCTATGATCCGCCGCAATATGAATACTCCTATGACTTCCATGTGGAGATCGACGTGGAGCACCCGTATATCGACACGATCCGCTACAGCCTGTCCAACGGCTACATCAAGACCGGTGAGCGTCCGGAACTACCGACCACGGGAGCATGGAACATCAGCACCGCGGACAGCACGAATTACCGCTTGCAGGATTATTATGCCATGCTGAATCTGGGCAACGAAATCAAGGCCGCCGTGGACGAGATGCGATTTGGCCCCGCTCCGGTGCCCGAGCAGGTTCCGGACATGGACACCATGCCGGACGGCATCCTCCAGCAGGAAGCAGATCCGGCTCCGGTCCCGGAGACTCCTTCGCAGGAAGCGGTTGTCTGCCCCTGGTGCGGGCTGACGACCGTCCCGGATGCCAACGGCTGCTGCGAGTTCTGTACCGGCACGCTATTCTCATGAGTAAGACATCCTTTCATTAATTTCTTACAGTATAAGCACATGACTGCATGCCTCGAACGAGATATGCAATCATGTGCTTTGTCCTCCTGACAAGCGAATAAGAATACAGGGTGCCGATCGAAGCAAATCAGCACCCTGCGGGATCGGTCCTATTCCATTGTGCTTTGCGGTCAGATAAACTGCCATTCGCTCCCCTGTACGCGAATCTGTTCATAATACATGGCTTTGGATGTCTCCATATACGGCGTCAGATAGACCTGAACCGCATAACCGATCACCGGCAGAGAGCACAGCAGCAGCCAGAGGATAAAGGAGAGGTCCAGCATGAAGAGCTGAGACTTGAAACCCTGGGTCATACGCTTGGATTCACGGATACAGTCCATGGCGCTGAGCTCCGGATGATCGATCATGATGTACACCGCGAGACTGTAGCGGTAGGCGGCGATGATGCCGGGGATCACAAAGAGCAGCGACCAGAGCATTACAAAGATCGATTCCAGGATCAGCAGCCAGAGCAGGCGCGGCATCAGGCCGAAGCCGTCGAGCAGGTTTCCGAAGTCGGGCGCGTTTTGCCGGATGGTGTTCAGCGTAAAGATCGTGAACCCCACACTCACAACGGAAAGTGCGAGATGAAGCAGGAGGTCGATCAGCGATTCTCCGGCCGTGGGCATGGCGCGCGTCATCAGCTGCATCGCGGCTTCCGCCCTCCCCTCTGACGAGGCCTGAAGAATGCCGACCATATCGTCGTAGGCCACACCGGTGAGACGCAGAGAGAGGAAATTGATCAGGACGGCCAGGAGCGTAAAGATCAGGCCGGCGGTAATCAGGCTGGGCTTCGAGGTACGGATGATTTCCTTTGCGTTTTGTTTGACTGCGATCCGATCGATCGTCATCGTAAAGCACTTCCCTGTTCCGCCTGCAGTCAGGCGGATAATCATTCTGACTGTGATTATACTGTTTCAGACGGAAGAGATAAAGGGGCAATTTATGAATTCTTCCGGAAAATCATCTTGCGGCGGCCCACGAAACGCGGTAGAATGAAGAAAAGGCGGTGAAAGCAGATGGATCGCTACCAATTGCAGAAAATGATCGACGCACAGCCGGAGGCAAAGCTCAAAGACCTGGTCATGCAGCTTCTGTATGATGAGATCATCAGTCTGAAGCTTGCGCCCGGCACCAGACTGAATGTAAACCAGATCGCCTCCATTCTGGGGATCTCCCGTACGCCAGTGGCCGAGGCCGTCACGGGACTCGTCGAGAGCGGCTTCGTGGTCAACCGGCCGGA
>CAZMXF010000392.1:0-2882 GCA_964570015.1 uncultured Oscillospiraceae bacterium
TATGTGCTGGAGCTCTTCCACGGCCCCACCGCCGCCTTCAAGGACGTGGCGCTCTGCATGCTGCCGCAGCTCATGACTGCCTCACGTGGACTCACCGGCATGAAGGACAAGACCGTCATCCTCACCGCCACCTCCGGCGACACCGGCAAGGCCGCCCTGGAGGGTTTCCATGACGTTCCCGGTACCGGGATCATGGTCTTCTTCCCGCACAAGGGCGTCTCTGCCGTACAGGAGGCCCAGATGCTGACCCAAGAGGGCAGCAACGTGGCCGTCTGTGCCGTGCAGGGGAACTTTGACGACTGCCAGAGCGCAGTGAAGCAGGTCTTCTCCCGTTACGCTGACTCCGCCCCTGTTCCGGGCGTCCGGCTCTCCTCCGCCAATTCCATCAACATCGGCCGCCTGGCTCCCCAGGTTGTCTACTACTTCCTCGCCTATGCCTCTCTGATGAAGCAGGGCCGCATCCGCTTCGGTGACCCGGTCGATTATGTCGTTCCCACCGGGAACTTCGGGGATATTCTCGCCGGCTGGTATGCCAAGCAGCTCGGTCTCCCCGTGGGCCGGCTGGTTTGTGCCTCCAATGCCAACCGCGTTCTGACCGATTTCCTCACCACCGGCGTCTATGACCGCCGGCGCGAGTTCTTCAAGACCAGCTCCCCCTCCATGGATATCCTCGTCTCCTCCAATCTCGAGCGCCTGCTCTTTTACGCTGCCGGCGGTGACACCGACAGCGTGAAGAACGACATGCTGCGCCTGCAGAACTCCGGATATTATAAGATCTCGGCCAAAGCGCTGGACTTCATTCGGGAGGATTTCTCCGCCTACTGCTGTGACGAGGTGGAAACTCTCGGGGAAATCCGCCGCTGCTTCTCCGAGACCGGCTATCTTCCCGACACCCACACGGCCGTCGCCCTGCATGCGGCACAGCTCTACAAGAAGGAAGAGAGCAGCGGCGCTCCCGTGGTGGTGCTCTCCACCGCCTCGCCCTTCAAGTTCCCGGCTGCGGTCCTCACTGCTCTGGGCGAAACGCCCGAGGGCGACGCCTTCGCACAGATGGCACAGCTCGCCCGCGTTTCCGGGCTGGAGCCGCCGGTCTCTCTCTCCGGTCTGCAGGGCAAGGCGTACCTGCACAACGATGTCATCGAAAAGACTGACATCGCGGAGTATGTCCTGAAAACTCTCGGCAGAATCTGATTCATGATCCGCCATGCTGTCATGGCGTTGAAAAGCGCGGTACCGAAAACCGGTACCGCGTTTTATGTGTTTTCAGACTTCTCATTTAAGCAGGTTCATTTTTGCTCGCGCATTCTGATGCTTTGCTGATCCCGTGCGCTCAGGTCTTCGGTGCGGGAGACGGCAGAGGCCGTCCATACGCCTCAGCTTCTTTCCGCTCCGCTTCGAACGGGTCGGTCAGTTCCAGATAACCGATGCCCGTAACGCTGCCGATCTCGTCCTTGGACTTATAGAACAGGTCGTATTTCTGGTTCATCCAATAGTTGCGGGCATATTCCGTCTCCGGATCGCTGTACCAGACCTCGCCAGTGTCATCCACGATCTCGACCCAGCCGTGCTCCTGGTCTTCCGATCCGATCAGGCCGGAAGCGGCATAGGCCTGGAAGCCGACACCTCTCGCCAACGCCGCGAACGTCGCCGCAAAGTGGTAGCAGTTCCCGGTCCCGTTTTCCAGGGCGTAGGTCGCGCTCTCCACCATCCAGCCGTCTTTTCCATGGGCTGCCTTGTAGCTGTCCTCGTGGTTTCCGAAGCCGACGTATTTGATGTGGTCCCGGGTATATTCATACATGGCCCGGAGCATCTCCATCCTGGTCATCTTCTCATCGGTGCTCTTCCGGATTGCACCCGCCACCATGCGGTCAAGGTCTTCCGATCCGCTGGTGTAGCGGCCGTCCTCCCGGAAATACAGCACGCCGACGTAAGTGTTGCTGCGCAGTTCCCCCGTTTCATCCACTGCATAGAGATAGCCCTTGTCCAGCAGGAATCCGTCCTTCTGTGCTGTGAGACGCGCCTGGCGCTCCTGTTGTGCTGTCTCTTCCTCCGGACTCAGCGTCGGGGTCGGCTCCGGCGTCGCGGCGGCCGGAGCCGGATCTGGCCCGGCTCCGGTACCCACTCCGCAGCCGCACAAGCAGGCAAGGATCAAAATGATCAGGAATGCCCCGATGATGTTTCCGCTGATACGCTGTCTCATAATTCCGGATACAGCGGGAACCGGCTGCAGATTTCTAGGACTTCTTCCCTGACGGCCGGGACGGCGCTCTCTCCTTCGCGGATCAGACAGGCAATCAGTTTTCCGATCTCGGTCATCTCAGCTTCCTTCATGCCGCGGGTCGTGCAGGCCGGGGAGCCGAAACGCATGCCGCTGGTTTCCTTCACCGAGAGGGTGTCAAAGGGGATGCCGTTCTTATTGGCGGTGATGTTTGCTCTGTCGAGAAGCTCCTGGACCTCTTTGCCGGTCTTCCCGCAGCTGTACACGTCTGCCAGCATCATGTGGTTATCGGTGCCGCCGGTGACCAGGCGGACGCCCTCTGCCTGCAGAGAGGCAGCCAGTGCAGCAGCATTGTTCACGACCTGCTGCTGATAGAGCTTGTACTCCGGCTGCATGGCTTCCTTCAGAGCAACGGCCTTCGCCGCGATCACGTGCATCAGCGGGCCGCCCTGGGATCCCGGGAAGACCGCGCTGTCGATCTTCTTTCCGAGTTCTTCAGTGCACAGAATCAGTGCACCGCGGGGGCCGCGCATGGTTTTGTGCGTAGTGGTGGTGACCACATGGGCATAGGGAACCGGGCTCGGGTGCACGCCACCCGCAATCAGGCCGGCCACATGGGCGATGTCGACCATCAGGTATGCGCCGACCGAATCGGCGATCTCGC
>CAZMXF010000393.1:0-2859 GCA_964570015.1 uncultured Oscillospiraceae bacterium
GGGAGTAGGTGTCTAAAAAGCACGCGAGGGTTCAAATCCCTCCTTCTGCGCCAAAGCAATCCCCCGTCCATCGGACGGGGGTGTTTTGTTATCCGGGATTTCAAATCATTAATCAGAAGGAGATGTCAGAATGGAACCCAAATACTATATCGTCAGCCGGATCGACGGGGACTACGCCTGGTTGTCCTGCACAAGCGCGCAGGAGGAGCCGTATTTTATTGCTCGTGCTCTGCTGCCGGAGGAGATTGACGAAGGCAGCCGCCTGAAACTGGAGAATTTCCAGTTTGAAATGATCTGATACAGAAACTTAGCCTCTTATTGATATTGTGCCCGAGCATAACGCATTAGGATTTCCGCAGCCTGTCCCCGGACGGCTGCGGTTTCCGCACCCAGGAGGACCAGAACCACATTGTGAGATTCCCCGTCCTTCTGTACCGGCATGGTCGCCACGAGGCAATAACCCGCCCGGTCAGTGGAGCCGGTCTTCAGCCCGGTGATTCCATTCATGTTGTATACCAGAGGATTGGAATTTGCAGTCCAGTAATCGTTCAGGCTCGGCATATGTGCCAGGGTTGTGGAGGTAATCTCCGTAATCTCCGGGTACTGCTTCAGAATCAGCTGTGTCAGCAGGAACAGGTCTGCCGCGCTCATTCGATTCTGCCGTTTGAACGGTGTGTTATCGCCTCCGTAGGAAGGAAGACCGTTGCAGTTATACATCACCGCGGAATAAAGTCCAAGCTCTCTGGCACGGGCATTCATCCGCTCCACAAAGGCTTCTTCGCTGCCGCAGAGGTGTTCCGCAAGCGCGATCGCTGCTTCATTGCTGCTGGCTACCAGCATGGCATCCAGCAGTTCCCGGAAGGGTACATATGCCCCAGCCTCCATCGGAACGATTCCGTCCTGTGTTTTGGATACGGCATAGGCATGATCCGAAATCCGGACCGTATCGGAGTTTTTGATTTCGCCGGCGGCTATTCCCTCTCTCAGGACATAATAGCTCAGCAGTTTGGTCAGGCTCGCCACCGGCAGTTCGTTGTAGCCGTTCCAGAGGAAAAGCGCTTCCCCGCTGTCGGCATCTGCCAGATAGACGCTGCTGATATTGTCAAAGTAGCCGGCATCACGCAGGGCTTTCACATCGGGGATGAAATGCTGGTTTGGTTTCGCAACCCAAGTATTTCCGCTTTTTTCCAACGTCATATCGAGCATCAGCTGTACATCCGTGACGCTCATATACAGGTCGCCGTTTTGCGGATTAAACGTATAATATTTTCTGTCTCCGCCGTCCAGGATCAGACGGTTGCGGGCGAGGTACAACACCACCGGTGCAGGATTTCCGACTGCCCCACCGGCCCCGGAGCCGAGAACCGGAGCCTGTCCTGTCGTAATGGAAAAATACTCCCCATCTGTTGAAGAGACGATCCTCTCAAACCGAAACTGCTTTTCGGTTGAACTGAGAGCTGCCGCGAGATCTGTCAGAGAGAGATAGAGATTGCCCTCATAAGAATCGTTGTATGCACGAACCGCTTTCTGTTCGCCGTTCACTGTGATCTGCATCGCATAGGCCTCCCCGTCTGCGACAGCCCGGCTCGGCATGACGGTGGAACAAAGGATAAATACCAGGAGCAGCGCCATGATCTTTTTTTTCATACGGGTTCCCTTCTTTCACTGCGAATGATCGTTCCGCCGCCGAGGACGGTCTCTCCGTCCTCTCCATAGAGCACAGCGGCCTGTCCGGGTGCCGGAGCGCGTTGTGTTTCATCGAAGCAGATTCGGAGCAGATCTCCCTCCATGCTTACGGTCGCCGGTCTCTCCGGTTGACGATACCGGAGCTTCACTCTCGCCCTGACCGGCTCTTTGAGCGGCTCTCCTGAGATGATGTTGACTTTTTCGGCATAGACGGTATTGATCTGGAATCCGGACTCACCTGTCAGCGTGACGGTGTTTCGTTTCGGGTCAATGGCCGCAACATAAAGCGGCTCTTTTGCAGAGACGCCAAGTCCTCTGCGCTGACCGACAGTATAATGGATGATCCCTTTATGTCTTCCCAGCACCTTCCCGTCCGGGCTGACAAAGTCTCCCTCCGGAAAAGTCATCCCCGTGGTTCGTTCAATAAACCCGGCATAATCACCGTCCGGAACGAAACAGATATCCTGGCTGTCCGGTTTTTTTGCATTTAGGAAGCCATGCGTCTCCGCCAGTTCTCTCGTTTTCTGCTTGGTCAGCTCTCCGAGCGGAAAAAGCGTTCTGGCAAGCTGATCCTGTGTCAGGGAATAGAGCACATAACTCTGGTCCTTTGACTGATCCAGCGCCTTTTTCAGGCTGTAGTGTTCTCCGTCATAGCAGACTCTGGCATAATGTCCTGTCGCAATCGCATCACAGGACAGCGCCAGTGCCCGCTCATAAAGCTTTTCAAACTTCAAAAAGCGGTTGCAGTCGATGCAGGGATTGGGGGTTCTCCCGTTTCGATAGCTCTCAATAAAAGGACTGATCACACATTCGTGGAACGAATCCGTCAGATTGAAAACGTAATAGGGCATTTGGAGCCGGTATGCCACGCTGCGTGCATCCTCGACATCTTCCAGTGAGCAGCAGGTCTTTTCCGTCTTTGCCGGGCTGTCTTCTCCGCTGAAAAGCCGCATGGTGCACCCGACGCAGTCATAGCCCTGCTCTTTCAGAAGCAGGGCAGCCACGCTGCTGTCAACACCGCCGCTCATGGCGATCAGAACTTTTTTCATCATGCCTCTTTTCGTTTCCGCATGGATCGTGCGCACCGGGCTTCCGCCCTAGTGAAAACGCATATTTAAAGTTAATAATATGTGAAATTTATTATAACATCGTCTCTCTCTTCTGCCAAGTCCT
>CAZMXF010000394.1:0-2855 GCA_964570015.1 uncultured Oscillospiraceae bacterium
CCGACATCCGCGAAGATCGCCGCCCACATGTTCGCGATCCCCAGTGCGCCCAGGATCAGGCAGCCAAACTTGACTGCAAGGGCAAACACGATATTCTCATAGACGATCCGGATGCATTTGCGGGAGATTTTGATTCCCTTCGCGATTTTCATCGGGTCATCGTCCATCAGGACAATATCCGCCGCTTCGATGGCTGCGTCCGAGCCCATGGCTCCCATGGCGATGCCGATATCCGCACGGGACAGCACCGGTGCGTCGTTGATTCCGTCCCCGACGAAGGCGAGCTTCTCCCGTCCGTTTCCGTTCTCCTCCAGCAGTTTCTCCACCAGGCTGACCTTGTCCCCCGGAAGCAGCTGGGCATGATATTCGTCGAGGCCGAGATCTTTCGCCACATGAGCGGCAACCTTCTCTCCGTCTCCGGTCAGCATCACAAGCCGGCGGATGCCCGCATCGCGCAGCGCCCTGATTGCTTCCTTCACATTCGGCTTTTCGAGGTCCGAAATCACAATATGCCCGGCATAGGCACCGTCCACCGCCATGTGGATGATGGTCCCGACACTTCGGCATTCCTGGTAATCAAGTCCGAGGCGCCGCATCAGCTTGTCATTGCCGGCGGCGACGCGGTGCCCGTCCACCGTTCCGACCACGCCTTCGCCGCTGATCTCTTCGATGCCGGTGACGCGGCTTCGGTCAATTTCTTTTCCGTGCGCGCGCTGCAGGCTTTTGCTGATCGGGTGCGAGGACGCGCACTCCACCAGCGCCGCATACTCCAGCAGGCGTTCGTCCTCCATCGGGCTGTGGTGGACGCCGCTCACTTCAAAGACGCCCCGGGTAAGTGTCCCGGTTTTGTCGAACACCATCGTCTTCACCTGGGACAGGGTCTCCAGGTAGTTGGAACCCTTGATCAGTACACCCTCATGACTGGCTCCGCCGATCCCTGCAAAGAAGCTCAGGGGAATGCTGATCACCAGCGCGCAGGGGCAACTGATGACCAGGAAGGTCAATGCACGGTAGAGCCAGACGCTCCATTCCGCAGGCAGGCCCAGAATCAGCCCTCTCACCAGCGGCGGCAGGATCGCCAATGCCAGCGCGCTGTACACCACCGCCGGGGTGTAGACTCTGGCAAAGCGGGAGATGAACTCCTCCGACCGTGACTTCCGCGAGCTGGCATTCTCTACCAGCTCCAGAATCTTCGACACGGTGGATTCGCCGAATTCCTTTGTGGTCCGGATCTTCAGCAGACCGCTCAAATTGATGCAGCCGCTGATGATCTCGTCGCCCTCCCGGCACTCCCGTGGGGCGCTTTCTCCGGTCAGTGCGCTGGTGTTCAGCGTTGAATTCCCTTCGAGGATCACACTATCAATGGGAACCTTTTCTCCCGGCTGAACCACGATCACGGTGCCGATCTCCACCTCATCCGGATCAACCTGGGCAAGCACACCGTCGATCTCGACGTTGGCATAATCCGGGCGGATATCCATGAGTTCCGCGATGTTCCGGCGGCTCTTTCCCACGGCATAACTCTGGAAGAACTCGCCGATCTGGTAAAAGAGCATAACGGCCACCGCTTCGTTATAATCACCGCTCTTCTCGTACAGGGCCAGGCCGATAGCACCCAGCGTCGCCACCGCCATCAGGAAGCACTCGTCAAACGGTCTTTTGTTCAGGATTCCTCTCCAGGCTTTCTGCAGGATATCATAGCCGATCACGAGGTAGGTCACGAGATAGAGGCCGGCAGAAACCGGCTTCGGCAGTTTCAGTACATTCAGCAGGATCATCAGCGCAGAGGCAATGAGGATCCTGGTCAGCATTTTTTTCTGTTTCTTTGACATGTCCGAATACCGTCCGTTTCTTTTCTTCTAATCTCTTCTCCATAAGAAAACGCCCTGATCCGGCGGACAGGGCGTGTCTGAGCCTTGCTTACAGCTCGATCTCGCAGTCGGGCTCCACCTTCCGGCAGACTTTCAGGACTTCCTTCATCACCGTTTTGGGTTCGGCCCCTTCCGCGAACTCCACGATCATCTTCTGCGTCATGAAATTCACTGTTGCAGTCGACACACCGGGAACCTTCCGGGTCGCTTCCTCCATGAGATTGGCGCAGTTGGCACAGTCCACTTCAATCTTATAGGTCTTTTTCATTGCAGGGCCCCTCCGTCTCAATATATTCAACAATTAAGCACTTGTTTATTTGTTGTGTCTGCAGTATACTGGTTCAGCTCTGAAAAATCAAGCATTCTCCCCCACTCTTTTCCGTTCGGGAGAAAAATGCTGCCAAACGGACCAAAGGAGGTTTTTTCCATGCCCGACTCCATCCTTCCCCACCGCCATACCGACCATCGCGACAGCCTTTTTCTGCAGCAGGCGCTCAGCAGCACCAAGGAATTCGGAGTCGTCGCCGAACTGTTCGATCAGCTCAGTGACCCGACCCGTCTCCGTATTTTCTGGATGCTCTGCCACTGTGAAGAATGTGTCATCAACATCGCCGCCGTGCTGGAAATGTCCAGTCCCGCGGTCTCACACCATCTCCGCTCCCTGCGCGATACCGGCCTCATCGTCAGCCGACGAGAGGGCAAGGAGGTCTTCTACCGGGCCAGCGATCTTGAGGTGGTCCAGCTGCTGCATCACATGATCGAGCAGACCATGAGCATCACCTGTCCGGAGGAGTCTGTTCTTCTGTCCGACTGCCGCGCTGATCAGGTCGATCTCATCCATGAAGTCCACGAGTATCTGCTGGAACATCTTGATGAGAAGATCACCATCGAAGCCCTGTCCAGACAGTTCCATATGAACCCCACCACCCTCAAATCCGTCTTCAAATCCGTGTACGGCAATTCTCTCGCTTCGCATATGAAAGA
>CAZMXF010000395.1:0-2854 GCA_964570015.1 uncultured Oscillospiraceae bacterium
CCGGAATCCCTGGTCCAGAGCAAATCTCCCATATGGTTTCTGTAATCGATATGAATATTGTCGACGGTCGTACCGGCGTAGGCTGCGTACATTCTGCCGAACTCATACATTTTGTCCGCAGCTCCCCGCTCTGCTGCGCTCTCGTTGAGCGAGGTGCAGACTGCCGTGAACACGGTGCAGTCTTCGTTGACGGTATACTCATCCACGTTCGGATAGTTCACATCCGCCGCCATGGCGTCCAGCTCGCCCTGAATGTAGGCACGGACCGCAGAGAGATCTCCCGGATCAACCCCCGGGATCACATACTGCTCCGGAATGGGCGTCGGGGTAGGCGTCGGGGTAGGTGTCGGGGTCGGTGTGGGTGTCGGGGTAGGCGTCGGTTCCGGAGTTGGGGTCAGGGTAGGCGTCGGGGCCGATGTGATCTCGAATTGTGGCGACTGCTGTCCGAGTACATACCGTACAACAAAGAAGCCCGCCGCCAGAAGCGCACACACAATGAGGACAATCAGCAGCACTTTCAGGATCGTTCCTGCCTTACTCGATTTTTCATCTTCTTCGTCAAATTCGATCTCGACCAGAGGAAGATCCTCATCGTCCAGATCAACATCCAGATCGTCCAAATCTCTGCTCATGGCTTTTCTCTCCTCTCTTTCATCTGCCCAACCGGGTCGTTTCGGAAAACATCCGGTATCAGCCAAGCCGGATCACATCCCAGAAAACCAAATCCATCATACCGTCAAGCCCTCTCTTTGTCAAGAAGTGAAGTACAGAACCTGTACCTCTTTTCTGCAGAAACCATGCCTCTTTTCTCGCCTCTTGCACCTTTTCATGAAACATGGTAGAATACTTTATTCTGATTTCCTTTACGGGTGATGCATATGAAAAAATTCATGGTCGTTTTGACCATCATTCTGATTCTTCTGATATTAATTCTTGGCGGAGGGCTGGCAGGCTCCATCTATGTCGCACAGCTGGACACGAACTTCCCCGGTCTCACCATCGGGACCGTTCCGGTGGGCGGTCTGACAAAAGAGCAGACGGCGGCGGCTCTGGACGCGGCCGGCTGGGCAGATCATCTCACTACGCCGCTGGAAGTGACGACCGTCGGCGGGCTGAGCTTTTCCGTCGATCCCGCGCAGGCAGGTCTGGCCTCCACGTCCGAGCAGGTTGCCGAACTGGCTTACGCCTACGGACGGGACGGGAATATGTTTGAAAACTTCGGCACCTGGATAAAGTGCCGGCTTCAACCCACTCCGCTGCCGATGAATGCGCAGAGTGCCGACCGTGATTATATCCGCTCCTGTATCGCGCAGAACCGGGCGGAGATTGACACGCTGTTGGGCGACGCGGAGTATATCCCGGCTTACGAGGAGGAACAGCTCATTCTGCGCAAGGGCTGGGGGCAGCTCAAGCTGGACGAAGACGCTTTGGAGGCCGCCATAGTCTCCGCTCTGCAGAACGGGGAAACTTCTCTGAGCTTTTCTCAGTTGATCGGCGGGCTTCTCTGCCCGGACTTTCAGGCAATCCACACCGCGCTCCTGCAGGAGCCCCGGGATGCGGCCTTCACGGATGACGGCCGTTTTGAAGTGATCGACGAGGTTGTCGGCTGCAGCTTTGACGTGGACCAGGCCCAGCAGCTCTGGGCCGCAGCAGAGCCGGCAGGCGAAGTGCGGATTCCGATGACAGTCACATGGCCCTCGGTCACCGGAGAGAAGCTGAGAAGCTCTCTTTTCCATGATCTGCTCGGTGCCTGCACCACCAGCTATTGGAACTCCACCTCCAACCGTATCAGCAATGTGGAGCTGGCCAGTTCCAAGATTGACGGAACGATCTTGTATCCGGGTGATCTGTTCTCCTACAATACGGTTGTGGGCGAGCGTACACTGGAAGGCGGTTTTCTCCCCGCTCCCGCTTATGTGGACGGTGATGTAAAGGACGAGGTCGGCGGCGGTGCCTGCCAGGTCTCCAGCACACTCTATGCCGCGACACTCTTCGCTTTCCTGGAGACCGTTGAACGAACCAACCACTACTTCCCGGTACACTATATGCAGCTCGGTACCGACGCCACGGTCACCATCCCGGACGGCGGGAACATCATGGACCTCAAGTTCCGGAACAACCGTTCCTATCCCATCAAGATCGTCGCCTACTCCGAAGTGGATGAGGACAACTACGTCCGTGACCTCACCTTTGAGATCTGGGGTACACTGGAAGAGGACGACTATATGCCCGTCGAGTTTGACAACTCCTGGGGCTGGGAGTACCCCTATGACCGCGTGATCGAGCCCGCCGATCCGGATCGACCGGGCTACAAGATCAAACTGGAGCACGAAAAGTATTACTTCGTTGATGAGCAGGGTGAGGGCATGCGGACACTCACCTATCGCCGGGTCTACGACATGGCCGGCACCATGGTGTCGGATGAAATGCTGAACCCGCTGCTGCCGAACGGCGGTCCCGCAATGGATACTTATTACGATCACAACGGCTAAGGAGGAATCTATGGAAGAGAAGCAGTTCTCCGATCTCATCAACAGCCGGCTGAAAGGATTCACCAGCTACTGCGGTCTTGAGTTCACACAAATTACCGATGAAAGGTGTGTCATCAGCTGCCGCCTTCGTCCGGAACTGCTGAATCCCTCCGGTGTTGCCCACGGCGGCCTGATTGCCACTCTCACCGACGTTGCTGCCGGAATGATGGCTCTGCAGTCGGATCACTGGCGCCGTTATATCGTCACGCAGAACTGCAATCTCCACTACCTGCGCCCCGGTGTCGGAGAGCTGCTCCGCGCCGAATCCCGTGTAATCCGAAAGGGAAACCGGGTCTGTGTCCTGCAGGTGGAGTGTTATACCG
>CAZMXF010000396.1:0-2847 GCA_964570015.1 uncultured Oscillospiraceae bacterium
TCCAAGGGCGCCCGCGCCTATGCCAACCACACCTACCTGGTCAAGCTGGTTGAAGCTGCCGTGATCGAGAATCCGGAGATTCCGATCGCCCTGCACCTGGACCACGGTGACAGCTTTGAACTCTGCAAGAGTTGTATTGACGGCGGTTTCACCTCCGTTATGATCGATGCTTCATCCGAGCCCTATGAAGAGAATATCGCCCTGACCCGCAAGGTCGTTGAGTACGCTCATGATCACGGCGTCGTGGTCGAAGCTGAACTCGGTACCCTGGCCGGCGTTGAGGATGAAGTTTCCGTCGACGCCGACAAGGCAATGTACACTCATCCCGAAGAAGTAGTCGATTTCGCGACCCGCACCGGCTGTGACTCCCTGGCCATCGCTATCGGCACCAGCCACGGTGCATACAAGTTCAAGCCCGGCACCAAGCCCCAGCTCCGGTTCGACGTGCTCGAAGAGTGCGCCAAACAGCTGCCCGGTTTCCCGATCGTTCTGCACGGTTCTTCCTCCGTCCCGCAGGAGTTCGTTGCCGAGATCAATAAGTACGGCGGCAACATGCCCGGCGCCATCGGTATCCCGGAGGAGCAGCTCCGTCAGGCTGCTGCCAGCGCTGTCTGCAAGATCAACATTGACTCTGACATTCGTTTGGCGATGACCGCTGTCATCCGCAAGTATTTCGCGGAGCATCCGGATCATTTCGATCCCCGGCAGTACCTCAAGCCCGCCCGTCAGGCTGTCAAGGACATGGTCGCTCACAAGATCGTCAATGTCCTCGGCTGCAACGGCAAAGCTTAATTCCCGCCAAAGCACGACGGCTTCCGGAGAATTCCGGAAGCCGTTTTGTTGTTTGCGTGTGTCTAAACCGAAGGAATCGGGCAATGCCGCGTGTTGCTGCTTAAGTCGGTGCACCGGCCGCAGTGCGCGTACGAATCCTTGCGTCCGCAGGCGCGAATTCTTTAGCTGCATTAAAGACAGTTTATCTGTCTTTCACTCCCACATAGATCCGTTCCGCCTTAGGTTCGTACCGGTCCGTAAACAGTTCCTTTCGTTCCGTCAGGTCGATCCCTTCGTATTTCAGGCGGTAACTCTTGACCACATAACCTTCCTTGGCTTTTGAAACGCTTTCCTGCTGGTCTTTGTACGTTACATAGGTCCCGTTGGTATCCTTGACATAGACAGGGCTGAAAGGTGCCGGCAGCGTTTCTGTGATCTCGGTTTCCAGTTCGTAACGAACGTCGCCCATATCCTGCCCGTACATGGTGACCTTGGCGATCAGACGTTTCTTGTTCGTAGGGTCCTTCTGTACCGCTGCAATAATGTAGATCGGGTCCTCCGTGTTGTTCTTGAAGGTCAGGTCGATCTTCCGCTTTCCGACCCAGTAAACGGTGGCGTCCTTCCCGTAGTCGGCATAGGATACGGAGTCGGAGTGAGGTTCACGTTTCAGAATCTGTAATCCGGCGCAGACGGCCGCCTGGTAGATCGTCGTGCTGGCCTGGCAGACGCCGCCGCCGAAACCTTCGACATGTTCACCGTACACATATTCGATGGCCGGATAGAAGCCCCTGGCTTCCGTCCTCTCTCCGACAACCCCGTTGAAGCTGAAGGTCTTGCCTGGCTGCAGCACATATCCGTTGATATAATCAAAAGCATGCTGGATATTCATGTTCCGCTCGTCCGTCGAATGCTTGTCAATCGGAGTATATACGGAAGACCGGAGCATATAGTGTTTCATCAGGTCTGCTTTGTGGACGGATGGTTCCAGTCGTTCCGGCTGCAGTTCCACTGTTCCGCTTTCAAGCGTGGAGACCATCTGATACAGCCGTTCCTTGATCGGCTCGATGTTCAGTTGCATGCCGTATGCTTCATCGGTGAATGTAAACGGGTAATCCAGTGACGGGTCAAATCCTGTCATCACCGCATCCGTTGCAGGTTTGTCAATCGCGCTCTTGATCTCGTTGAGCTTTGTATCGATGATCCCTGTGTTTCCGTCCGGTTTTGCTGTATAGGCAACATAAGGTGTCTGCTCAAGCTGCAGCATTTGCTCATAGCGTTGTTCCTTATCTCCCGTGTGTCCCTGCTTCCAGGCTTCATTCATTACCTGTGCCGGATCCACATTGAAGCCAAGCATGTCTGAATCGATTTCCGCAACAACGCTTCCGTTCCATGTCAGCTGAACCTTCCATGCGTCATGTCGTTGCTGGATCTGGGACTGAACGGAATTCATTGCCTGCTGCGGCGTCATTCCGCCCAGATTGATCCCATCCACATAGATACCCGGACAAAACAGGTTGTCATAAGGCTCCACTTTTTCATTGATTGTCTTGCTGTGAAGGTAATTCTTCGCCGCAAAATACCCGCCGGTCCCGAGTGCCGCCAATACGAGCAGTACAGAAATGACTGCAATCGCATGGCCTTTTTTCTTTTGTTTGCGTTTTTGTTCCGGAGGCGGCGTCATCTGCATACGGAAGCCCCGTTGTGCACCGGTCATCTGGGACTGCTGGCCATAAGCCTGCTGGTAATCATATCTCTGCTGATAGGGCATCTGTGCGCCGGTCTGCTGTCCCATCGGTTGTTGGGCTGCCTGACACCATCCATTCTGCTGCTGGGCTATACCAGTCTGCGCATACCCGCCCGGGATATACCCTCTTTGCATTCCGGAGGAAGCATACATGTTTTGTGCTGCATTCTCCACGCGCTGCGGGATCTGTTCATTCCGTTCCCTCCGCGTTCTCCGTGTCTGGTTCGCCATGCCTGCTTCCCTCCTTTCCCGCAGGTTTCCAAAGACGCCTGGAAATTCCATTGGTCGCGTCCGCAGACGCAAAACCTTCTTTATTCCTGACTGACTGTTGT
>CAZMXF010000397.1:0-2841 GCA_964570015.1 uncultured Oscillospiraceae bacterium
ATGGTCTCAGAGCTCAAAACCAGTGAAAAGCAGCTCCTGGAAATCTGCCGCGCCCTCTATATGGACGCAAAGCTCCTGATCCTTGACGAGCCGACTACGGCTCTCTCCAATAACGAAATCAACCACCTTTTCGGCATTCTTCGTAAACTGAAAGCACAGGGGAAATCGTTTATCTTCATCTCGCACAAGATGCCCGAGATTTTTGCCATCGCGGACCGCTACACCGTGCTGAGAAACGGAGAATACGTTGCCTCCGGATATATAAAAGACACCAATGCCCACGAAGTGACTTCCTACATGGTAGGCAAGGGGTATACGGACGAGGATGTTTATCTCCCGCGTGAGCTGGGTGAGCCGATCCTGCACCTGCAGCACTACAGCGGCCAGGGCTTCCACGATATCGATCTGACCGTCCGCCGGGGTGAGATCGTCGCCTTCACCGGCCTTGCCGGCTGCGGCGCCAGTGAGCTGATGCAGACCATGTTCGGCGTCCTCCCCTCCGAGGGCGGACACATGTCTGTTGGCGGGAAAGCACTGGACGGCAGCATCGTCCGATTTATGAAAAACGGCGTTGCCATGCTGCCAGCCAACCGGAAAGAGAACTCCGTCGTGCCTGACATGACCATTATGGAAAACTTCTACCTGGCCGAGCATGAGCTCTCCCGACGGAAAAAGCCGTTTATCCGGATGAGTGAGGAGAACCGGCGCTATGAAGCGCAGAAGGAATCCCTGCGGATCAAAGCCTACAGCAGCTCCGACAGCATTCTCGCCCTCTCCGGCGGCAACCAGCAGAAGGTCTTCCTGGCACGCTGGCTGAACATCGGCGCTGATGTGCTTCTCTTCGACAACCCGACCCAGGGCGTGGATGTGGGAGCAAAGGAAGAAATCTACAAACTCATCCTCGGCTTTGCTCAGGAGGGGAAAACCGTCATCATCAACACCCTGGAGATTCCCGAAATTCAGAAAGTTGCCGACCGCTGCGTAGTCTTCTATGAAGGTCGGATCGTGAAAATCTTCGAACACAGCGAAGTCAACGAGCATGACGTCATGCTCTATTCCACCAACGCCATTGAGACGACACAGGAGGCAGCATCATGAAGAAGGAGAAAAAAGGCTCCGGCATATCGCTTGGCAGGATCTGGTCTCAGTACAGTTTTATCTTTGTGCTGGTGATCATCATGATCGGCTACGCGTTCACCATTCAGGCCAACGGCAACACCTTCAATTTCGGCCATATCGCGGCGATCCTCAGCAGCCAGAACACGGTTATCGTCGGCACCATTGCCCTCGGCATGGCTTTTGTCATCATCACCGGACAGATCGACCTCTCCGTCGGGTCTTCCCTGGTGCTGTGCACCGGCGCGACGATCGTGGTCTTCAACGTGACCAATTCCATTCCACTGATGATCCTCACCGCGCTTGCCGTCGGCGCTCTCTGCGGAGCCATCAACGGGCTTCTGGTCGGTCTCGGCAAGATGCCCCCCTTTGTGGTCACGCTGGGCACCATGCTCATCTACCGTTCTCTGACGCTCTCGGTGGTTCGTAAGGTCGACCCCACCATCAGCGGCTCCTCCTCCAGCCAGTTTGCCATGCTGAGCTCCAACAGCAACTACATGTTCCTGCGCAAGACCTTCGGCGCCGGCAAGCTGACGTTCGGCGGCTTCTCTCTTCCCTATATTTTCTTCGTCTTCCTGTTCATGGCGATTCTCTTTATCGTGATCTCCAGAAACACCAAGTACGGCAAGAGCATTTATGCCGTCGGTTCCAATGAGAAGAGCGCCCGTCTCGCCGGTATCAACGTTACCTGGGTGAAGATCTCCGTCTTCATTCTGACCGGCCTCTGCGTCGGTGTGGCCAGCCTCCTGCAGGCCTGCAAGATCAGCAATGTTACCCCCGCCTCTTCCGGTGTGAGCTATGAAATGTACGCCATCGCCTCGGTGGTTCTGGCCGGTATCAACATGGCCGGCGGCAAAGGCAAGCTGCTCGGCGTCATTTTCGGTGCGCTGTCCTACACCACCATCAACTTCATCATCGTCTCCATCCCCGGCCTCAGCGTTGACATTCAGGACACCTTCCAGGGCCTGGTGCTGATTATTGTTATACTCATTCAGACCGTCGGCCCGGTGATCCGTGAGAATCTGCAGCGGGCGAAAAAGCGCCGTCAGGCTGCCGCAGCCGAGAAGGCATAATGCTCCGATCCCACATAGTACATTTCTCTATATGCACAACAGAGACGGTTCCTTTCGGAACCGTCTCCTCTTTTTTCATCTATTTTGATTCTCTCTGTGCGCATCACAAGGTCTCACCGATGAGGCCGTCTTCTTCCGTCGCCAGAATGCGCACATTCCGGAGCTCTCCGCGGAGCCCCTGCTCCGGAACCCGGACATGCAGATAGGTGTCGCTGTGCCCGACGGAACCCTCTCCCTCCGTGCTCTCAAACAGCACCGGAAGGATCTGGCCCACACTCGCTTCGAGAAAAGCGCGTCCCGTTTCGATCGAGACCTTCTTGGCCTCATGGGCGCGGCGGCTCTTGACCGCCTGTGTCAGCTGATCCGGAAGCTTGTCTGCCGGTGTCCCGGGCCGTCTGGAATACGGGAACACATGCAGTTCGGAAAACGCACAACGGTGCAGGAAACTTAAGGTCTCAGCATGATCCGCCTCCGTCTCGCCGGGAAAGCCCGCAATCAGGTCCCCTGTCAGCGCACAGCCCGGAAAATACTGTCTCAGAAGCTCCGTCGTATGGAAGAAGAAAGCCGTGTCGTATTTTCGGTTCATCGCCTTCAGCGTCCGGTCACAGCCGCTCTGCAGCGAGAGATGAAAATGGCGGCAGAGCTTTCCGGT
>CAZMXF010000398.1:0-2834 GCA_964570015.1 uncultured Oscillospiraceae bacterium
TCATACTTGTACTGGTGCCAGGTGTTGTACACGTTGTCGCACATGGTGCCGGTTCCCTGGAACTCCACACCGACGCTCTCCAGCCAAGCGATGTTCTCACCGGACTTGTCCATGTAGCGGCGGAACAGAGCACCGTCGGCATACCAGTGATGATAGTCCATCGCGGTGGTGAACAGGTCATAACCGAGATCGGGCGGGTTCTTGCCGTTTTCCTTCTGGATGTGGCTATTGACGGCGAAGAGGCCTTCCGTGAAGAGGGTCGTACCGCCTGTGACACTGCGCTGCTCAAGCAGGACGGTGTTCAGGCCGAGCTGGGCCGCGCGGATCGCCGCGGACATACCGCCGCCGCCGGCTCCGACGACCACGACATCGAAGTCTCTTTCTTCGGCGATGTCGTACTTCTCCTGGGGAAGATAGCTCTTGACGGATTCATCCGCCGCTGCGGCCTCTTCTGCTGCTGCGGAGATGCCGATGGAGCTAAGTGCTGCAACCACACCGGTGGCAGCTGCGCCCTTCAGAAAGGAACGTCTGCTGATTTCCATTGCCATAGATAAAACCTCCTTAAAAAATGTATTCAGTGAACTGAACCTGAGAATATTTTAACAGAAACAATTCAGAAGCGGAAATCAAAATCTGTACAAACGCATAAAAAATTTTTATGCCCATGGAAGATCAACACAGAAGAGACAGAAATACACGATGGCGCTTCCATACCCTGTGTGCAGAAAGAGCTGTTCAGACCAAAAAGAGGAAGGCGGCCTGCAAATGACATGCAGACCACCTTCCTCAATTATTCTAAGAAAAGCTGTGCTCAGCTGATCTTCACGATGTCGTCGTGCTCGTCGGCGGTGTTCCAGGGAAGCTTCCCGGACCTGGCGAGGGCGGTGTAGAGCGCCGGCCAAAGAAGGAAGACCATGATGGTAGAGGCAACAGCGTTGACCAGGGTGGTTGCCGATCCGATCTTCGCCAGAGCGGCGGAGAGATCCTGGGGGATCCCGAAGATATAGGCTTTATAAAAATAGCCGAACAGCGGGTCAAGGACCACGTTGCAGCCGAGGGAAGCCGCGGAGGCACACAGAGCAATCTTGGTCTGGGCTTTGATGCCGGGCTCTTTCTCGATGTGGAAGAGCTTCCGAGCCACAAGTGTGGTGATCAGCCCGATGACGAGCTTCAGAATGAAGGTCTTCGGCGCGCTGGTGATATATCCGCTGGTCAGGTCGGCCATGGTCAGGCCCATCGCGCCGGCAAAGCCGCCCCAGCCGCCCAGAAGCAGAGCGCCGATGACGACAAAGGTGTTGCCAAGGTGAATGGCGGTGCGCTCGGTCCCAACCGGGATGTCGATGCGCAGGAATTGGAAGCCGACATACGCCAGCGCGGCGATCAGTGCGCATTGGGTCAGCTTCAGAATTTTCTTGTGTTCCACGGGGATCACTTCCTTTTTGGATTCTGGCCTTATGATAGCAGAAAACTGACCATGTTAAAATACCCAATTCATTCTATTTTTTACATGCCAGTTTCCGACGGGAGCATATGGAATCGGGAGGAATGTAAAATCAGGAGGCGGTGGACGCTTTATCAGACTTGTGGTATGATACAAAGCAATCAAGATAAAGGAGACTGCGGGATGGAGGAACGATTGAGGAAACAGCTGGACTTTGCGCTGGAGATCGACAAGGAAAAGAACATCTTCCGGCAGACGCATCTGTCGGGACACGGCCGGAATGAGAATGACGCAGAGCATGCCTGGCATATGGCAATCATGGCCTGGCTACTGCGGGAGTATGCCAATGAGGAAGTGAATGTGGCGAAAGTCATGCTGATGTGCCTGATCCACGACATTGTGGAGATTGATGCGGGGGACACCTACGCTTATGATGAGGAAAACCTGAAGACCCAGAAGGCGAGAGAGGATGCGGCCAAGGAACGTATCTTTTCCCTGCTGCCGGAGGATCAGAAAGAAGAGCTGATTGCCCTGTTTGACGAGTTTGAGGCCTATGAGTCGGCGGAGGCGAAGTTTGCCCACTCCCTGGACAACCTGCAGCCCCTGCTTCTGAACAACAGCAACGACGGCGGCGACTGGAGGGAACACCGGGTGACCGCGGATGCCGTATACGGACGGCAGCGCAAGACCCGGATCGGCTCGGAGAAGCTCTTCGAGGTGACGGATCAGATCATCCGGAATCACATCCAGAAGGGAAACATCCGGGCGGCATCCGCAGAAACAGAGGAATAGAGACAAAGAAACCCCACGGAGCGTCCGGAGACTTATCCGGCTGTTCCGTGGGGATGTTTTATGGAAAAGGAAGCGCTGCTCAGCCGATGCCCTTTTTCTTCTTGTACCAGCGGTAGAGAAGATAACCACCGATACAGCAGAGGATGTTGATTGCAAGGGTGATCCAGAACCCTGGAGAGTCATATTTTTCAATCTGCTGGCCGAGGATGGTTGCGCAGACGAGATCGGGCATGAAGCCCAGCACCGCACCGGTGATATACGGAAGGTATCTCATTTTCGTACTGCCGAAGTACATGCTGACCACATCACAGGCAAGAACCCCGATCGCTCTCACAAGAAAGGAGAGAAAGAAACTGCTCTTTTCCCGGAGTTGACGAACTTCCTTGAGTTTCGGATATTTTGCAATCAGCCTCTCGGAGAAGTCCAGCTCGGAAGCCCGACCGAGAAGATACGGGAGGGTCATCGTGATGGCGATGCCGACGGTATTGACCGCCAAGGCAATGGGGAGAGGGAAAAGCTGCCCGCTGACCGCGAAGAGGGCGATAACGGGAAAGACAAGGGACAGGCTCTTCAGCGCAAAAGCCAGCCAGAGAAAGAGCAC
>CAZMXF010000399.1:0-2824 GCA_964570015.1 uncultured Oscillospiraceae bacterium
TTCAGGCGCTGCTTGATCTTCAGGATCTGCTCGGCCTGAATCTGGATGTCCGTGCACTGTCCCCGGCTGCCGCCGGAGGGCTGGTGAATCATGATTTCGCTGTTGGGAAGCGCAATACGCTTTCCTTTTGCTCCGGAGGAAAGCAGAAATGCTCCCATGGAAGCCGCCATTCCGATGCAGATCGTGGACACATCCGGTTTCACATACTGCATGGTATCGTAGATGGCCAGGCCTGCACTCACGCTTCCGCCCGGGCTGTTGATGTAGAACTGAATATCCTTGTCCGGATCCTGTGCTTCGAGGAAGAGAAGCTGCGACACAACCAGGCTGGCCGTCGTGTCATTCACTTCTTCTGAGAGCATAATGATCCTGTCGTTCAGCAGACGGGAGAAAATATCATAGGAACGCTCGCCCCGGCTGGTCTGCTCAACAACATAGGGGATGAAACTCATTCTGCCTTCTCCTCAGTTTTGGCAGCGGCTTCTTCGGGCTTTTTTTCGTCGGCGGACTTCGCAACCGCATTTTCGACGATCAGGTTCATGGCCTGTTCCTTCTTCAGCTCGTTCTTCAGGAACGTCTCACCGAAGTAGCGCTTGACATCCTCCACGGTGGCTCCGACGCCTTCCGCGGTCTTCTGGTAATAGGCCTCAAGCTCCTCATCCGTCGGCTCCAGGCTCTCTGCCTTGGCAACCGCTTCCAGCAGCAGTTCGGTCTTTACCTGGGCTTCGGCTGCGGGGCGGATGGAGAACTTCATGGTGTCTTCGTTCATGCCGAAGAGCTTGAGCAGCTCCTCGCGGCTCATGTCACGGTCGTTCATCCCGAACTGCGCGGCATAGTTGCGCAGGAACTCGTCGACCTTCTCCTCGAACATCACTTCCGGGATCTCGCCGGTCATGGTCTCGCAGGCCTTCCGAATCACTTCGTCCTTGAAAGCGGTCTCTGCGCCGTCGTCCAAGCGCTTCTGAAGTGTGGCGCGCACATCGGCCTTATACTCGTCAAACGTGTCGAACTCAGAAACATCCTTTGCAAACTCATCGTCCAGTTCCGGATACTCGGGAGAACTGACTTCGTTGCAGACGATGTGGAAAACAACTGCCTTGCCGGCCAGATTCTCTGCATAATTCTCAGGGAAGGTAATGTCGATGTCCTTCTCTTCGCCGGCGCTCATGCCGACCAGCTGTTCTTCGAAGCCGGGAACAAAGGAGTTGGAACCAAGTTCGAGGGCATGGCCTTCAGCCTTGCCGCCATCAAACGGCTCTCCGTTCAGGAAGCCTTCAAAGTCGATGTTCACGGTGTCGCCCATCTCTGCGGGACGCTCCACCGTCAGCATACGTGCGTTGCGCTTTTGTACGTTCTTGATCTCATTATCAACCGTCTCTTCCGAAACAGTCTCAGTGGTGCGAACGGCTTCTAGGCCTTTATACTCACCGAGGACGACTTCAGGATAGGTCGTTACGTCAAAGGTGAACTCGCAGGACTTTTCATCCGTCACATTGACATCGGCAATACGGGGCTGGCCGACAACACGCAGTTCGCCCTCTTTCACACCGAGTTCGAAAGCCTCGGGTGCCAGATCGTCCATTGCGTCCTGATAAAAGACTTCTTTTCCATACATGCCCTCGATAACCTGACGTGGGGCTTTGCCCTTGCGGAAGCCGGGGATGTAGACGTCTTTTTTGTTCTTCAGATAAGCGCCGTTGACAGCCTTTTCAAATTCGGCCGAATCCGCGGCAACTGTAAAAACTGCAGTATTGTGCTCTTTCTTCTCAACATTTTTCAAAATCATGGAATATTTCCTCCTCATCTGCACATGCTTTGGTATCATAACAGATTTCATTTGTAAAATCAATCATTATTTCTTCTTTTGAGCAGAGTTTCTTACTGTTTTTGTACCTGTTTTATTCGATGGTTTCATTCCCTGCTCCACCGTTACATCTGCCTGGTGAAGGAGCGGCATTGACGGGATCAGGAGCATCAGCTCTGTTGCCGCTATCGCAGCCGTCACAGTTGCAGACCAGCTGATTCCCCGCCCCATGCGTTGCAGCAGGAGCACCGCTGAAATCGAAAGCGCCAGGCAAAGCAGCGTCGTCAGCAGGGTGATCATGAGATACCGGTCCTCTCCGAAGCTGGTGAGCGCTCCGGCAAAAGCCAGAATGGCACACGCGATCATCAGCAGGCTGGCATCAAAGCGGTCACGATATTGCTCGGCCGTCTGTTCTGTGTATTCCGCCAGCCAGCGCTCTGAAGCAGAGAGAAGTTCCTCTCCGTACTGACTCCTCCGTCGGATCTCTTCCCGAGACACCAATGCCGTACGGAGTGCCTTCTCCCGGTCCTCCAGTTCCTTCTGTTCCTCCGCCAGTTCTGTACTCTGCTTCAGTGCCTTCTCCTGCTGATCCAGGTCTTTCTTCTTATTGTCCAGTTCTTCGGCCTTTTTCTTCTGCTGATCCTTCGCCTCGCTAAGCTTTGCCTTTCCCTCGGCCAGCGCCGCTTCGCCTTCTTCGATCTGTTCACCGACTTCTTTCATGGCTGCCAATGTTTCCTCCAGTGTTGCTTTTGCACCGGAGAGTTGTCCGAGGAGGCCGAAGACTCTTCCAGCAGTGGAACGCGCCCGTATAACGGTGTTATACCCTTCTTTCCGTTCTTCTTCGATGGAGTCCAGCTCTTTTTCGATCGACTCCTGATTTGCCATATATGCAGCACGGATGTCCCTCATCTGGTCTTCTGTGAATTGATAATCTCTATCCTGTATAAATGCATCCAGGTATTCTGCCATTTCATCCGTATTACGGTCTACCGTCCCGGCTGTTTCTCTGATCTCCTCCAT
>CAZMXF010000400.1:0-2817 GCA_964570015.1 uncultured Oscillospiraceae bacterium
AGGTTTGTGACTACGACCACATTGGTCTGACCTGTAGTTTCATCAACCACGTTATAGGTAATGCTATCGATCGTGTAGTCAGAATAACCGTTGGCGTTAAGCCAGGCTATGACAGATGCTTCGTCTTCTCTGTTATATGATTCGAATTCGATCGTAACGGTCTGTGTATCTTCCCCTGTAGTAGATGCGTATGCCGGAACTGTCACAGAGCTGAGAAGAACAGCGAGCATAAGGATCCAGATGATCGGTGTTGCATCCTTTATTCTCTTTTCCTTATTCTTTGCATACTTCGGAAGGGTAAGTGCTCCGCAAAGACATGCTATTGAAAGAACGATCGCGATCCAAAGATATGGATTAATATGCTCACCTGTATCTGCAGATATGCTTACGTCCCACCTATATTCTTTGGAAACGTCAGGGTCTGTAAAGAATGCATCGCCGTAGAGGTGGCAATTCTCGATAGTAAAGTTGATGGTATCGCCATCCTCTGCTATCACAACTGGCCAGTTGTTGTCAATGATCTCAAAGTGATACGGAGCCTGGGACTCTACAAGGATGTAATACCCCTGCGGAAGCTCTCTATAGGAGTAGGTTCCGTCTCCGTTATCTATGAGAGAATCAAAGAGCGGCTCGCCATCGTCAAGGACACCATTCTCGTTTGTGTCTTGGTAAAGCTCAAATATAGCCCCTGAGACCTGATGAGTCTCATCCTGGTCGTCCAGCTTGACAATATTGACGTTGCCTAAGATCTGCTGATTGGTAATAGTTGCCTCCTGTGTAATATCAAGATACTCAGGAGTGATCGTTCCGTCATATCCGACTTTGCCGACTATAGTGGCATTACCTGTTGCAATCTGCTGCCCTCCGATTGTGATCGTTCCGGAATCAAGGATATAGCCGTCTGCTGCTTTGGTCTCTTGGATGGTGAAGTAACCAACTGGCATAGTGGAAATACCTTCTTCAAAATACAGTTCGTCGCTTCCTGCCACAAGATATTCAGAGGCAAGCATTGTCATATATGCTACTGCCGAACCATCAGTTTTTTCTTTAACTTCAATGGTCCATGTTCTATCTGCAGTGAGTGCTGCTAGAGTGTCTGCCGTTTGTTCTGTGTCTGGGTCGATAGCATAGTATTTGACCGTAAACTGCGTTCCTGTAAGCGGAGTGGTATTAGCTACAGGATTCGCTGTTTGTTTTGTAAGGGTTATAGTGAGAGGGTCGTTGACAGGTTGCTCTACAGATGTAACAGTAGCTGAAGCTGTCTTTCCACCCGTCGGCGTTACTGGATACACAGTATCATCTAGTGTGTAACCCTTTGATGCTGTTATTTCTTTAACGTAATATGTGGTCCCGATTTCAAGTCCGTCGACTAAAGAACCTTTTCCATCAGCATCTGTAGTTATTGTTCCAATAAGCCCGGAGACCTCACCGGTCTCTACATTCCCTTCGGTATATACACCATAAACTGCTCCTTCGAGAGTATAGTTTGGATTATCTACCGTGCAGTCAGGGTTTGCAGATACTTTGTTGATATCAACTTCAGGGAGCGTTGCTTCAAGATAAAGCCAGCCCCTGTTTGTGTATGTGCTTGAAGCTACTGGAACTGTAACATCTTGTGCTGAGCTACTTGCACTGTATACACCGTCATTAGAGAGGATAAGAATTGCACTTGATGTGCTTCTGTTGTAGAATTCAACCTTTACATCTTCTCCAAGAGGCTCTGTAGATGTAATAGTAATGCTATTTCCATTTTTCGTGAACTGGACTGCACCTTCCGGTGTACTTACAGGTGTATATGATGCAAGAACTCCGGTTTCGTCTGTTAATGTTACGGAGAATATACCGTCATTGTATTCAAGCTGGTAAGTATTTTCAGCTGTCTTTTCTTCTGTTTCAGAAACAAACGACGGGAGATTAAGGGCTGCTCTTACCTTGTTAACAATATCGTTGTATGCTGAGTCGATAGGATAAAGAACAGAACCTGTTCCAATGACATCCTTTACTTTGTTTGTTCCTGCCGGAGGATCTATATGTTCGAATGTAGCACTACGTTCACCTACTACGATTTCCCATAAAAGAACCTGTGTTGCCCAGATCTGTCTGAACTGTGTCATGTATTGTGGGAGCTGTATGATACAGTCTTCAGTCACGTTAGGCATATCATAATAACTGATAGTTCTGCTATATCCGTTGCCAAGGACAAGAGACATAAGGTGTGAAACCTCATCCTTTGTCAGTGGATAGTCTGACTGATTCGCAATGTTTTCAAGATAATCCTCTGTTCTTGGATACTGTGTCATGCGGTTGTCATCGCCTTCTCCAGAAAAGTTGACACTGGGTTCCATACAATAAGCAATCGGATACTTATTGGAACTGGTGATGATACAAAACGCAAAAGGCTGCGCTTCTGCGTGTACCATCCAGTTGTGCATAAGGTGAACTTCGCTGATGGCATAACCGCCATTCTGATAATAGATGTTGGGGTTTGCCACTCTTGGCGAACCACCAAGTGAATAGATGTCTGAGGTATACTCCGCAAACACCGGGGCTATGCATAATGCTACGAGCATTACCACAGCCAGTAAGATAGACAATGGTTTTCTTAGTTTTTTCATTTGTCCTTCCTTCTTTTAGTAATAACTATAAATATGTGAAATATAACTAAAAACCGAACTCCCAAGAATAATACGCCGTAATTTTGTCGTATGAATACATATGACATTCATTACAGACATAGTATTTAACTACGTACTCACTCCATGGTTTTTGATCCCATACCCAGACATCCTCGTAGACTGCGTCGTGGTGGGTATATCC
>CAZMXF010000401.1:0-2816 GCA_964570015.1 uncultured Oscillospiraceae bacterium
TTGAAGCCTGCAACTGGGGCCGTGATGTTGTGGAAGCCGAACATGACACCCTGATCGAAGAGTTCCGTGAGAAGGGTATCCAGGTAGACGTTCTGACTGAAGAGCAGATTGCTCTGTTCAAAGAAAAGGTCGTCGATGTCAAAGCCGATTTCCTCGCCAAGTTTGACGCAGACGCCCTGACTGCCTTCGGTATTGAAGGATAAGCCGCTTCAATCACGAAGAGCGGAAGTACTTCTTCCGCTCTTCTCCTAAATGAAGAGCGGAAAGGAGTGCAACATTGAAAAAAATCATCGATAACCTCGAAGAGATCGTCTGTCTGATTGCTCTGACTGTTATGACGATCCTCACCTTTGCAAACGTTGTTACCCGCTATGTCTTTAACTTTTCCATGAACTTCGCGGAGGAAATCTCTACCTATTCCTTCGTTCTGCTGAGCCTTTTCGGCGCATCAATAGCCCTGAAGCGCGGTGCTCATCTGGGCTTCACTCTGCTTGCAGATCATGTTCCTGAAAAGGTCGCTCGCATCTTTGAAGTAATCTCTGCCCTTGCCGGTGTTATCTTTTCTTTTGTTATTTTCTATTTTGGTGTCCGTATGACGATGACCCAGTTCCAGCGCGGGCAGCTCTCTCTGGGTGTTCAAATCCCGGAATGGATTTATGGGTCCTTTGTACCGCTGGGTTCTTTCTTCCTGATGATCCGATTCATAGAGCTGCTTATCCAAGCCCTTCGCGGGGAAAAAGCAGTCCGCGAGGACGTGCTGGCAGAAGCACTGGCAGAGGTTTCCGATGAAGAGCGTGAGACCTTTGAGCATCAGCAGAAAGGAGAATAAACGATGGTAACTGCTGTTCTGTTTGGACTTTTTGCTGTTTTGCTGCTGATTGGCGCTCCGATTGCCGTCTGCCTCGGAATGTCCAGTGTCGCAGCAATGATCGTCATGGGTGCCGGGCGTCCATTGAATATTGTTCTGGGCACCGTTCCACAGCTGGTCTCTGCTGCGATCACCAAATCCGTCCTGATGGCAATTCCGTTCTTCATCCTTGGTGGAAACATCATGGAGAAGTCCGGGATTTCGACCCGGCTGATCAAGCTCGCACAGGCCTGCGTCGGCCATTTTAAGGGCGGCGTGGCGATGGTGTGCGTTCTGGTCGCCTGCTTCTTTGCCGCTATCTCCGGCTCCGGTCCTGCCACGGTCGCAGCGCTCGGTCTGATTCTGATTCCGGCTATGATCGAAGTGGGCTATCCACCCGCCTTTGCCGCGGCCCTGATGGCGACGGCCGGCGCCATCGGCGTCATCATTCCTCCGTCCATCACCTTCGTCGTCTATGGTTCGATTTCCGACGTCTCCATCGGCAGCCTCTTCATCTCCGGCGTACTGCCCGGTCTTCTGATGGGTGCGGCGCTCATCATTATGACACTTTGGATCGGTCGAAAGAACGACCTCAAGCTTCTCCCCCGCGCCAGCTGGGGAGAGCGCTGGAAAGCCTTTAAGGAGGCCTTCTGGGGACTTCTAATGCCCGTCATCATCCTGGGTGGCATCTACGGCGGTATTTTCACTCCGACCGAAGCTGCAGCTGTATCCGCGGTTTACGGACTTTTTGTCGGTCTCTTTATCTATCGGTCTTTGAAACTGAAAGACCTGAAGAAGATCATCATTGATTCTGCTTCTACGACAGCTGTTGTTATGCTGATCACCGCGGCAGCATCCCTTTTCGCCTATGTCCTGACTCGCGCGCGTATCAGTGTCGCCATCAGTACAGCTCTTGAAAACTTCGCTGCCGGCAACACGGTTGTCTTCCTGATCATCGTGAATATCTGCCTCCTGATAGCAGGCTGCTTCCTGGATTCCACTTCCGCACTGTATATCTTTACTCCGCTGTTCCTGCCTGTAGCGCAGGCGCTCGGGATGAATCTTGTACATTTCGGAACGATCATGATTGTCAACCTTGCGATCGGTCTTGTCACACCTCCGGTCGGTGTCAACCTGTATGTCGCCTGCGGAATTGCAGATGTTGACCTAAAAGGGATCTCCAAAGCAGTTATCCCATTGATTATCGTATCCCTTATTGTTCTGTTACTGGTTACATATATTCCGGGGATTTCTCTGGCGCTTCTTGGCGGAGGCTGAGAGATCAAAGGGAAAACCGTTTACCAAAATACAGGCTTGGTCCTTCCGACCAAGCCTGTTTTAATTGACAAATGTATAACTTTTATGATAAAATACTTGTATATTTGTATGATGAGGTTTTAATTATGTCTGCTTTCAGCCCTGTTTCCAGTAACAAGTTATATATACAGATTCATAATCAGATCCGGGATGCCATACTGAACGGCACATTTCAGCCCGGAGACAAGCTTCCCAGTGAAAAAGAGCTCTGTCAGATGTTTAATGTCAGCCGCGTTCCCGTCCGGGAGGCCTTATGCGCACTGGAACTCTCCGGCATGGTGGACTCCGTTCAGGGCGGCGGAGTATATGTTCGTGCATTGGAAAGCAAAGGGGATGACGTTCCGCAGGATATCGAGCCGCAGGATATCATACGGGTTCGTATGCTGCTCGAACCTGATATTGCTAGAGAAGCCGCTCTGCACCTCTCTGAGGAGAACCGATCCCATTTGGCCGACATTCTTAAACGCTTTCGAATTGAAGCGGAAAAGGGTCTCATTCCCAAAGAGTTGGACCGGGAATTTCATCTGACGGTTGCAAAATCCAGCGGTTCCAGCCTGTATGCCATGATTATGGACCTGGTCTTCAAAGCGATGGAGCAAAAACTTTGGGATCTGATCCTCAGCAGGACAATCGCCACCCAAAAATATGCAGA
>CAZMXF010000402.1:0-2811 GCA_964570015.1 uncultured Oscillospiraceae bacterium
ACCGGAACCGATGCCGGAAGGGACAGCGATTGAAAACAGTCGGAAGGACGGCGTCTACACCATGCTGCTGGTCGGCCTGGACCAGATGAGCAGAAGCACCGACACAATTCTGGTTGGACGCTTCGACACACAGAAACACGAGGTGAATCTGGTCAGTATCCCGCGGGATACCATCACAAACACAGACAGCGATGTCCGCAAGATCAATTCGGTTTATGCCGGCTCGCTGAACTGGGGCGGAAACGGGATTGATTCCCTGATGACACAGATCGACTGGCTGATGGGCTTTGCACCGGATTTCTATGCGATCCTGAACCTGAGCACCTTTATCGAGATCATCGATGAACTGGGCGGTGTGGACTTCGACGTACCGGAAGAGATGGAATACATGTACCAAGATATCCTGGGGGATAAGGGATATATCTATCTGGCACCGGGAATGCAGCATCTGGACGGCGTTCATGCGATGGCGCTCTGCCGCTACCGGATCGGCTATATCACGGGAGATTACGGCCGGATCGAGACGCAGCATGCCTTCCTGAAGGCCTGTGCGGACCAATTCATCTCTTTGGGGAATATTCCTCATGCGCGGGCCGTGGCGGAGATCCTGGGAGAGAATCTGCTGACCAATCTTTCCACGGCGAACATCGCATGGTTTATGCGGCAGCTGATGCAATGCAAGAGTGAGGACATCCATTTTTACACGATGCCGTCGGAAGGCAAACTGCTGCAGGGTTACAGCTATGCGGTACCGCATCTCTGGGAATGGCTCAAGCTGGTGAACAGCAGTCTCAATCCCTTTGAGACGCCGATCGAGATGTGGAACATGAACCTCGTCTATTATGACGGAGCGAGATACGCCGGGACCCAGGGCTATCTGGACGGCGCATGGTACTTCGAAGAGAGCCAGAACGACGGAACAACTGAAACAAGCTGGCCGGTCGAAACAGCGGTACAGAGCGGGACACAGGAAGCGGCTCCGGTACAACCTGCTGCCCCGGCACAGGAAGCAGTTCCTGCCCAGGAGGCCCCTCCTGCAGAAGTACCTGCTCCGGCGCAGGAAGAAACACCGGCTTCGGAACCTGAACCGATCCAGGAAGCTCCCCCGGTGCAGGAGCCGGCACCGGAAGAGCCCCCGGCACCGGAAGCACCCCCGGTACAGGATACACAAGCGTAATCGGAGGCTCGCGGTAAGCTGACAAGTTTAGGATTGTATAAAGAGGCCGTCCTTTTGTAGGAGGATGGCCTCTGTGTTGGCTCTTTAGAGAAAACACCAACCCTCCCCGAATCCAGGATGGGATCCGGAGAGGGTTGGTTCATAATTGTGACCGTGATCGATCTTATGCTACCGGGACAGAGAGACAGGTTTTACCGGAAAGCTCCTCCGTGCGGGCATCCGGCTGACCGAAGCCGGCATACAGAGTCCAGCTTCCGCTGCCGGGGATACGTTCACCGGATTCCGTAACGACGGTGAAGGCACGCGGAGAGATCGGAATGGTGAGCGTCTTCGCCGCTCCCGCTTCGAGATGGACGCGTGCAAATCCGCAGAGAACCGGATTGACCGGTGCATCCGCAGAGACGGTGTCCTTGATATAGAGCTCTATTACCTCGTCTGCCGCAATTCCGGAAGGGTTCGAAATGGTCACACAGGCGACATCACGGTCGGCGGAGAGTTCCGAGAGCTCCATCTTCGCGTAGCTCAGACCGTAGCCGAAGGGATAGAGCGGCGTGCCGGTGTAATACCGATAGGTACGGTTTTTCATACTGTAATCCGTGAATGCCGGCATCTCATCAAGAGCCTCATTCCGGTAGAAGGTGACAGGGAGCTTTCCGGAAGGAGAAGCATCACCGAAGAGAAGTTCGACGATCGCATCCCCGCCCCTGGCCCCGGGATACCAGGTCAGGAGAATGGCATCGGCTTTCTCCTGGGCCACGGAGATGTCCACAGCGCTCCCGGCCATCAGAATGACCACCGTGGGCTTTCCGACTGCGAGAACCGCATCCAGGAGTTTGCGCTGGGAGGCAGGAAGAAGCAGATCTTCCTTGTCTCCGGAACCGTAGGCGTTACCGTCGTCCGGCTCTTCGCCCTCGATCCGTTCGTCATAACCGAGCGTGAGCACTACGATGTCGCTGTTCTCCGCAACGGCTATCGCTTCCGCGATCCGGTCGTCCGGCAGTGCAAGGGGTTCGACCCGGTCCTTGAAGAGATGGCAGCCCTCCGAGTACAACACTCTGCCGTGACCGTCCATGCGGTTCTGGATGCCCTCCAATACGGTCACATAGCGGGAGGAAGTGCCGTAATAGTTCCCGATGAGCGCACCCCGACTGTTGGCGTTCGGACCGATGACGCCGATGGTGCCCTGCGGTTTCAGGGGAAGCAGGCCGTCGTTCTTCAGCAGAACACAGGACTTGAGTGCCGCCTCATGGGTGAGACGCAGATGATCCTCACACTCCACGGCGGAATAGGGAATGTCGTCATACTCCGAAGTTTCATCGCCGAGAATGCCGAGCAGGTACCGCGTGGTAAAGAGGCGGACTGCGGCTTTGGTAATGTCTTCTTCTGTGATGAGGTCCTGATCATAGGCGCTCATCAGGCATTGATAGGAATTGCCGCAGTTCAGGTCACAGCCCATTTTCAGAGCCAGCGCGGCAGACTCCGCCGAGGTTGCGGTGACATGATGCCCGGTGTGGAAGTCACGGATAGCCCAGCAGTCGGAAACAACGTGCCCTTCAAAATGCCATTTTCCGCGCAGCGTGTCCTGAAGAAGCATTTTGCTGCCGCAGCAGGGCTCCCCGTTGGTGCGGTTATAG
>CAZMXF010000403.1:0-2808 GCA_964570015.1 uncultured Oscillospiraceae bacterium
TTCACCGTATTTTTCCATTGCGTATCCGTCGGTCATCCCGCTGATGTAGTCGCAGGCGGCCCGCTCGGGACCTTCCCGCTCCAGAACACCGCGGAAATCGGCGGGCAGCTTCTCGGGATGCGCGGCATAAACGTCATACAGTGATGCGAGAATCCCGTCTACCTTGCTCTCTTCGGCTTTGGCGATCGGATTGACATAGATATCCGAATACATGAAACTGTGGAAGTAATTAAACAACTCCTGCATCTCATCACTCATCTGCAGTTCACCGTCCCGGCTGTTTCGAATCAGGTCCGTGATGAAACTGTTGATGCGTTCGGAATTACGCGTTCCGCAGCCAAGACGAATCTTTTCCGGAACTTCTTCTTTTGTCAAAAGTCCTGCACGAATCGAGTCGTCCAGATCATGATTGATATAGGCAATCCGGTCACAGAGCCGGACACAGGTGGCTTCGCGCGTGTCATCCGGTGCACCGTGGGTGTGATTGAGAATTCCCATCCGGGTCTCATAGCAGAGGTTCAGTCCCTGTCCTCCGCGCTCCAGCAGGTCTACCACCCGCAGACTCTGTTCATAGTGACGGAAACCACCCGAATGGATCCGGTTTAATGCCCTTTCTCCGGCGTGGCCGAAGGGCGTATGTCCGAGATCATGGCCGAGTGCAATGGCTTCGGTGAGATCTTCGTTCAGCTTCAGGGCGCGGCTCACGGTACGGGCCAGGCGGCTGACTTCCAGTGTGTGGGTGAGGCGGGTGCGGTAGTGGTCGCCTTCCGGCTGGAGAAAAACCTGGGTCTTATGTTTCAGCCTCCGAAAGGACTTGCAATGGGTGATCCGGTCTACATCGCGCTGAAAGCAGGTGCGGATCTCGCACTCCGACTCTTCGTGGAGACGGCCCCGGGATTCCGCTGCCCGCACCCCGTAGGGGCCTACAAGCAGCAGTTCCAGTTGTTCACGTTCTTCTCTGGGGATCATGACTGCCCTCCTGCCTGCTGAGTCTTTCTCATCACAGGCTGAATCTTCCCGCCGCTGAGTTCGGTGAGCTGCACAGCCAGCGCAGCTGCGGCTTCTTCTTCCGCCAGCACGGTCATGTTCACATCCGTATCATACCGGACATCTGTCAGAACAGCACCTGCTGCAGAAATGACACTCTTCAGCTTCTCGCTCAGACGATAAGGACAGGAAAAGCTGAGCTCTGTGTAACTACCGACCCAAAGAGTTCCGACACCGGTGAGGGCTTGCTTCGCTGTCCCGGAATAAGCACGGGACAAGCCGCCCGTACCCAGAAGGACACCGCCGAAGTACCTCGTCACCACACAGCAGAAATTAAAAACCTCTTCCCGGCGAAACACTTCCAGCATCGGCATCCCGGCGCTGCCCTGCGGTTCCCCGTCGTCGGAGAAGCGTTCCGGGCCGTCATAAATCCGGTAGCACCAGCAGTTATGCCGAGCATCGTGATACTGTTTTTTCACCCGGGAGACAAAGTCCTTTGCTTCCTCTTCCGATTCCACAGGAATCAGGTGCCCGAGAAAGCGGGAGCGTTTTTCGGTAAGCTCTGATTCGCCGGACCCGGCAGGCATTCGAAATCCCTCAGACATTGTTCAGTTCCTCAGTAAGCATACCTGTCTACTCCCATTCTTCATGAGGTTCTGTCCATCCGGGAATAAACTGCCGGTATCTCCCGCAAAGTTCCGGAGTCAGATTGGCCCGGATTCGGATTCCCTGATCTTCATACTCGGCGGAGAGAAGCTGAGTCTCGCGCCGGAGCACGTCCAGAACACCTGCGTCGGCATAGGGGAGAAGGAGTTCTGTCTCCCGGACTCCGTCACGTAACATCGCACTCAGCCGAGCGGCAAGAATGTCAGTTCCTTCGCCGGTTTTTGCCGAGATGCAGACCACATCATCTCCATGGGGCAGAATCCCGACGTAGAGATCACACTTGTTGAAAACACGCAGACAGGGGGTCTGTTCGGCGCCGAGCTGCCGCACGAGGCTGTCCACCACTTCCGCCTGCTCCTCCCATTCCGGATTGGAGAGATCAATGACATGGAGTAGAACATCCGCATACTTGAGCTCCTCCAGCGTCGCCTTAAACGCCTCCACCAGATGGGTGGGCAGTTTGCGGATAAAGCCGACAGTATCAGAGAGGAGAATCTCCTGACCCGGGGCGAGAGAAAAGCGCCTCGTGGTTGGGTCGAGTGTATCGAAAAGCCGGTCATTGGCCGGAATTGAAGACTCGGTCAATGTGTTGAGCAGTGTGGACTTACCCGCATTGGTATATCCGATGAGCGCCACCAGAGGAAGGCGGTTTTTAAGCCGCAGGCTGCGCTGGGTGCTCCGCTGTTTCCGTACTTCTGAGAGAGAGTTCTGCAGGGCCTGAATCTTCCTGCGGATATGCCGACGGTCGGTTTCAAGCTGCGTTTCACCCGGCCCGCGCGTCCCGATGGGCGAACTGCCGCCCGACGCGGTCTGACGGACCAGATGAGTCCACATACCGGTCAGGCGGGGGAGAAGATACTGATACTGAGCCAGCTCAACCTGAAGTTTTCCTTCACGCGTTCTGGCACGCTGCGCAAAGATATCCAGGATGAGGCCGGAACGATCCAAAACTTTAATCCCGAGATCTTCGGACAGAACCCGCATCTGAGAGGGTGAGAGTTCATTGTCGAAAACGGCAAGGTCACAGTCGTTTAATGCGATCAAAGCCTTCATTTCAGCAACTTTACCGTCACCGATGAAGCAGATCGGAATAGCACAAACGACTGAAAATGGAGAAAGATTTGATGCGGGATTTTATCTCGCAAAACGAAATGA
>CAZMXF010000404.1:0-2807 GCA_964570015.1 uncultured Oscillospiraceae bacterium
CTGTAAGATCTTCTGTGAGTATCACCAGTCATATTTTCTGGCAGATGCTGTTCAACCTTTTCCATTGCGTCGTTTAAGCTCAATTTCGATCTTGTTCAATGTATCAAAGAAACGATGTGTGGCAATTGCGGGCCCCATAAGAAGCAGACCCAGGGTATTCCATCCAAACATATGCCGCCATGAGGTATATGGTCCTTCAATGCCGAGCTCTATGGCCTTTGCTTTCATCTCCTCGCAGATACGTGCCATCCAGATCAGCGGGTAAATGAACAGAGTGGGAATACCCAGCAGGTAGGCTTTCCAGTATCTTATCGTCTTATGCCCAAGGATCTCATCGATCTCGTCTTGCAGCCCGGACAATGGCATATAGAACAGCAAAAAGATCCCTGCCGTAAAGAAGTCGATGAATCCTATCCAGAAACCGCGCCTATTCGTGTGTTTAAAGAGCATATGCAAGTCCGGAAACTTCAGCCCGTTTTATGATCCGGTCTGTTTCAGCCATTCCTTTTTCAAAATCGCATACTGCATTGTGTTCTCATAACGGGGAGTCCCGTCAGGATTCTTCACAAAGGAAACGAATTCCATAAACAAACCTTCCTTCCGCATGCCGAGCTTTTCACAAAGCCGCTGGCAGGAGAGATTGTAATCCTCTGTATAGGTGTAAATGCGTCTCGCGCCTTTTTCAAGAAACAGCCAGTCATAGAATGCACGGGTTGTTTCGTATGCGTAACCCTTCCCGGAATACTTCAGATTCAGCATCAGGCATGGACTGAAATTGTCCGGCATCTCATCATCCGGCCCCGTGGTTTCCGGATGTGAAAAAATCTCTCCGATCACTTTTCCGGTTTCTTTCAGCTCAATAGCCAGATACAATTCATCATCAGCTCGGTTTTTCATCTCCTCCTTTGCCTCCTCAAGTGTATTCAGCTTCATGGAGGCAAAACAGTTGACAGCGGGAGTTCCCAGGTATTCCAGTACATCCGCAGCATCAGATTCACGGAATTGGCGAAGGATAAGTCTTTCAGTTTCAATCATAACGTCACCGTGTTTTCTCTTTTTTCATCATCATTGTAACAGATGCTGTCACAACGAACAGTCAGTTTCCGGTTGTCTGTTTCAATTCCGCCGGTTCTTCAGGAAGCCATATGATATGATCTCCGAACTCCTGGATTTCCTCATCATAGACATGCATGAAATCGACGACCCTGCCGTATTCAGCGGGAAACATGCCTTCGCAGTATTTCGGTATGATATTATGCGGAACGATCCCGATATAATCCGTCTCCTCGAATCGTGCCAGAATCTCTTTCGCATCACGCAGCATAACAGGCAGACCTGCCGCGGAAAGAGCCGTGTAAATTTTCACGGCTTCAACCGGCCTGTGCAGGCCTATGACTTTGTAGAAAAATCCGCAGGGATGGGCTTCAGCCTCCTCCTTCGTGATCTTACCTGTCCTTACTCTGTGGCTGAGCAGATGCGCGTCGTGACTGACATACAGATCCACATGAGTACTGTTTCCGCCCCTGATGACCTCCCAGGGATGACCTCCTCCTCTTTCGCTGTCAAAATACCATTTTTTCCAGGCGTCGGGATCGTCGAAATCGATGCCCGGACCCGCATTCAGACCGCAGCCTCTTCCCGAAAGGCCTTCGTCCCTGCCGTCCGCATGGGCGAAATACCGGTCAACAGGAGAAAGATCCTTGTCCGGATAGCCGCAGGCATCGTACCCGATCGCGCAGGCACGGAAGAAATCATTCGCAGTCATGCTCTTCAGCCTTCCGATCTTCAGCTTATCATTCATACCGGCATCCAGCAGATTTTTGAATGAGGTAAGCGTTTCCGGTGTCATGCCTTCCATGGATTGCTCTTTCCACTCAGGATCCTTTTCCCAGACCACGGAGCGTCTGACCACGCCGGTGCGGAACGGATAAGGCAAAGCCGCATTGACGTGATCATTGTAGGTCCCGTTCCGGACTTTCTGCATAGCATCTGCTGCCGGGGCTGCGAGCAGACTGCAAAGTTCAGCTGCCTGCTCTTCATAGCTGATGTGTTCTGAAGGTTCCTGATCCATCTCCGCGCTGATTATCATCTTATTCCCGACAGTAACCCCGCGGTAGCTTAGGCTGCCTTCCCTGTTGGAGTGCTCAAAAATAACAAGCTCATACCAGCATGTTTCAGAGGGATATTCATCCTTCCACATGTCTTCAAATTCCTGGTAGGATTCGACTTCTCCCCATTCCAGCATCTTATCAAATGATTCATAGTCGTCGATGGTACCTCTGGGCACTTCGAGCCATATCGATTTGGCTTCACTGTTTATTTTGAGAGGGGCAAGATCTTCAAGAACAGAAAACAGAGGCTCCATGGCCGTTTTAGCTTTGTCTGAAGGTGCGGACGGATTCAGATGTCCCCGGTCAAAACAGCCGAGCAGCCTGTCTATCTGCGGTGCAGTTATCTTATTTCTGTTTTCCATATTCAAAACTCCTTAATATGGGTCAAGTTTAGCAAATGATCCGGTTGTCGAATCCGTTTTCAGAAAACTAACGGAGATGCTTTCTCATGTATTCCGCGGTCCTGTGCAGCGTCTCGCCATGGTAGATCTTTTCCAGATTGCCGGCAAAGTCGAGATGATATTTATTCTGCAGCCCGTCCAGAAGCCTTTGTTTTTCTGCATCGTCTCCTTCTGACAGATAATCATCGAAAGAAAGCTGACGCACGCTGTCAGCGGACAGGTTGTAAATGCTCGTCCCGATCAGCCTAACCGGACGTTTCTCGATCTGGTCCAGCATCTTCACGGATTCCCTGTA
>CAZMXF010000405.1:0-2797 GCA_964570015.1 uncultured Oscillospiraceae bacterium
GTGCGATGGCATAGCACTTGTTCAGATGTGCCAGAACTTTTTTCTTGATTTTCATCGTTTTTTCCCTTTCCCGCTTCGCTGTTCACGCCTGCCGGTCCAGCAGTTCCGTGAACCGGGCGCAGACTTCCTTCGGCGTCTCACCGCCATCCTTGTACCAGAATTCCGTCACATAGCGGCGCACACCCAGTTCCCAGGCTGTCTTCACCGCGGCTTCGAAATCCACATGCCCCGTCCCATAGGGGATCTCCCGGTAATGCCCTGGGCAGGTTTCCTTGAGGTGAAGCGCCAGAAGCTGCCCCCGGCCTTTTTTCAGATCCTCGATGGGGTCCGTACCGTGCAGTACGGCAGCGTTGGTGGTGTTGCCGATATCGGGGTAGAGTTTCAGATAATTGGAGTTCACGAGTCCGATGTAATGCATTCCCTTTTCCACCGTGTTCATGAACTCGTTTTCCATGGTCTCGAATCCGAGCTGAACCCCGGCGCAGGATGCAATCTGCGTAAGTCCACGGATATTTTCTATGAAGCGCCGCTCCGTTTCCTCGCTGTGCGGCTCGTAATAGACGTCATAGCCCGGAATCATCACGATCCGGACACCCAGATCTGCCGCTAGGTCGATGGATCGCTCCGCAATCTCCATTCCTCTGGCGCAGACTGCCGGATCGGGATTCCCGAGGGAGTATTTGGTCAGGGCACTGGCATTGAGCGTGTGGATCGGCATGTCCAGGTCAAAACACAGATTCACCAGTTCCCGGCGCTCCTGCTTCGTGCTGTAGACACGGGAGATGCGCTCTTCCGTGGCGTCGATGCTGATCTCAACAAAGTCATAGCCCGCCTCTTTTGCGATCTGCAGCTTTTCCTTCCAGGAGACATCCGGCATGGCCTTCTCATACAGGCCGAGAGAATAGGCCTTTCTCATCATGCTTCCTCCTCAATCATCGCCTGCATTTCCGACCAGAGTCCGTCCAGGCAGTCGATGGTTCTGCAGTACAGCTTGTATTTTCTGTCGTAGATCTCCGAGTTTGTCACATTCGGCTCAAAGCGTCTGGAAACACCGGTCATATTCTCCACGGCGCTCTCCAGGTCCGGGTATTCCCCGGTTGCCACCGCAGCCGCGATCGCACAGCCCAGTGCGCCGGTCTCGTTTGCCTCGACGGTCTCCAGCGGGAGCTTCATCACATCGGCAAACATCTGCGCCCAGACAGCTGAGCGTGCCGCACCGCCCGCCAGGCGGATGCACGCCGGAAGTTCGCTCCGGCTTTTCAGCAGACGCTCCAGATGCATGCGGTGGCAGAAGGTGATGCCCTCATACACACTTCGTGCCAAGTGCTTCCGGCTGTGATTCAACGACATGCCGACAAAGCTTCCCTTCGCGTTCGGATGGACATTCGACGCCATCAGAAACGGCAGAAACACCGGTACAAATTCTCTTGGTGAAATCTCATCCACCCAGCGGTTCAGTACGTCATAAATGCTCTCACCCCCCGCTTTGCAGGCAGTGCCGAGTTCGGGGAGCAGTTCCCGCACGAACCATTCGTTGTTGCCCGCAGAGGTTGGGCTCGATTCTTCGATAAGGTAATATTCCGGCAGGCAGAAGAGTGAGTTCATCAGGACGCTTCCGTCCGTGACTGGCTCTCTGCGCACATATTCGTTGATGCTCCAGGTCCCGGCGATCATGCAGAGGCGGTTCGGGTCGGTCACGCCGGCCGCGAGCGCACAGGCGTTGATGTCGAACATGCCGCCCACCACCGGGGTCCCCGGGAGCAGGCCGCAGCGCTCTGCTGCCTCTTCCGTTACATGACCGCAGATCTCCGTCGCTCTGCAGAGCGGCGGCAGCGCTTCCGCAATTTCCTCCAGACCGAAGAGTTTCAGCAGTTCCCCGTCATAGTCCCGGGTATGGAGATTCATGAGGTTGGCACCCGAGTAGTCCGTGATCTCCGCCTTGGCTTCTCCCGTCAGGCGGAAGCGGACATAATCCTTGCACTCGAAGACCCAGCGGATGTTCCGGTAGCTCTCCGGCTCGTTATCCCGCAGCCAGGCCAGCAGTGAAACCGGCTGGCAGGCCAGAATATGCTGTGCGGTGCGGGCGAAGACCTTTTCTTCGGTCCCGTTCTCCGCCCAGCGCTTTGGATAGGCCCAGGCGCGGTTGTCGGTGGAGATGATGCCGTTGCGTGCGGGCTTTCCGTCTTTGCCCCAGAGGTAAAGTCCTTTTCCGTGACCGGCAATCCCGATCCCCGCCACATCCTTCGCGTCGACGCCTGTCTCGCTGAGGACGCGGGAGATCACGCTGCAGTTGGCCTCCCACATTTCCTCCATATCCCGTTCTACAAAGCCGGGTTTCGGAGTAATGGAAGCCGTCGCGACGACCGCCTTGCCGATTTCTTTTCCTCTTCTGTCAAAGAGCGCGGCCTTGGTCGCTGTTCCGCCGTTATCCAGTCCGATAAAATAATGCATCTCGTCTCTCCGTTCCGGCTCAGCGGCTCATTTCCACGCCGGAGAGTTCCCAGCAGCGCATCAGGAACTCTCTCGCAATCCGTTCCTTGTGCCACAGCTTGTCTCCCTTGTGGCCAAGCACCTCGATAGACACCCAGAAGCGCTTCACGCCTTCCGGTTTGTCAAACGCCGCAGCTCGGCGGATGATCTCCGCTCCCACCTCCGGTGTCAGGAATCCTTCCGTCTTCCAGTCGGGTGCTTCGGCGGGATCCATGTGCAGGTCTCCGAAGCAGGGATGGGTCGGATCGTCGATGCAGTCGCAGAGATGAATCTGACTCAGGAAGGGCGCCGCCATCTCCAGCGTGTT
>CAZMXF010000406.1:0-2778 GCA_964570015.1 uncultured Oscillospiraceae bacterium
CCCATCGAATCATGTTCCGTTCTGTATGTCACGCAGGTCACTCCTTTTCTTTCGTCCCGCACATTATACACAGGAATCAAACGCAGATCGGGGGAAAACGACCCGGCCCGCATCTGTGTCCGTATCAGTGTCTAGGTTTATACCCGCTGCCGGATTCTGTCTTTCTGCCCGGCTTACTTACAGATGCACTCTGCCGCTTTGGCGCCTCTACTCGGCTGCGTTCTCCTGTGTGCTCCGCTCTGTTCTGTCTGGCCGGACGTACCCTCACGGGTTTTGGCTCCTGCCAGTCGAGTTCATCCTCGTCGGGTTCTTCCGCGGCACGCCGTCTCATGGCGGCAAGAAGTACGGAAGCGATGATCAGCACCGCGACCAATACTCCCGCGATGATCAGCACCACGGTGGGAATTCTTCGGGGAGCCGAGGTTCCCTTCGCATTTTCCTGCGCAGCGGCAGGAAACTGATCCTGCTGACTCGCGGCAGTTGTCTGGCCCGACTCTGCCGGTTCCTGTACCGAGACCGGAGCACTCTGTGTCTCCGGAGCCACCGTTTCGGCTGTACTGTTCCCGGCTGCCGCCTCCGCCGCTGCCTGCTGTGCAGCCGCCAGCTCCGCTGCCGCCTTTTCTGCCTGGGCCTGTTTCCAGCTCTCCAGCTTCTGATCGAGCTGCAGCGCGTAGTCTGCCATGTGTCCGCCTACCGCAGAGATGATGTTCTGATATTCCCCGACATTTCTCGTCATCACCGTCACCACGATGGGATTGGGCGTGTAGATGACAGCAGCGCAGTGATTGTTGTTGTTTCCGTTTGCCTCTTCATAGGCACCGAACTTTTGCGCAATGGTATAGTTGTTCTTCAGTGTAGTGTTCCGGTTGTAGTAATCTTCCGGCTGCGCCTTCTTCAGGTAGTCCAGCACATGGGGGAACTTCTCCTCTCCCCCCAGATACAGGGTGCTCATCACCTGGGTCATATAACGCGCCGTATAATAGCTGACATCATAGAAGTCCTGTTCAAAATAGCTCTCCGGCAGATCCGTGAACTTGATGGTCATGTCGCTGCATTTGCCGGCATAGGTCCCGCCCAGCCAGGATACCATCGAATGTCCGCTGTCGTTGTTGGAGTAAACCAACGCCGTGGATTCCAGATACTCCAGTGTTGTCCCGTTCACAACGGTGTCCAGAGTCAGCTCTCCGGCTGCTTCCTTCTCCGCCATCAGCATCGACACAGGCACCTTGTAAAGGCTCGCCGAATACATCCACTGATCCGCGTCATAGTACCAACTCTCCCCGGTTCCGGAATACCAGAATCCCACCGAGAAGCGCATATAGTTCTGATTGAGATTGTGTTCCTGGACAAAGCTGTCCATCCACTGCTGCAGCTCGGATGCATCGATGATGCCGCCGTTTTCCGTCGCCGGAAGTGCGGCAGGCTCTCCCGCAGAAACGGGTTCACCCGGTACTGCTTCCGCAAATCCCGCTGTGCCCATCGCAGCAAGGATCAGGACCGTCATAATCAGCGACAGAAGGCGCATGCTTGTCTTCTTCATTTCTTATTTTCTCCGATCGGGTTTTCAAAATCTCCGCTTATTATATGCGAAATCGGCATCAAGCGCAAGGGCAGAAATCCGGCTCCCGTGTTAATTTCTTCTGAACTTTCCGCGGCTCTGCCGTTCCATGTTTTTTCTGAACGACGGGACGCTGCTCTCTTCTACTCTGTTGAGCGGTCGTCATTTTCCCGCGAACTTTCGATTCCCTCGCTTTCATCGTCTTCAGATGATTTTATATTTTTTGTTTTTAAATTTATATATTTTTCTTGACAAAATTATTTGCATGCGTTATAATGCAATTGTCATGGGGGAGCATGGCTCTCCGATGAATTATTCGGAAGGGAATGATCTTTGTGAAAAAGACATTATATAGTCTGATGCTGAATGACGAGGTCGTCCGGGAAGTTGACCTGCTGGCCCACCGTCTGGGTACCAACCGCTCCGCGCTCATCAACCAGATCCTTGCGGAATATGTAAATTACACCACTCCCGAGCGCCGGATCAACGACGTACTCTCTGCCATCGAGCAGCTGATGCAGCCGAGCAGTGACCTGGTTCCGTTTTTTGCTCCGAACAGCTACAGCATGTCGCTCAAGAGCTCTCTGGAATATAAGTACCGTCCGACGGTGAAGTACGAGGTTCAGCTCTTCCGCGGCGAAGAAGAGAACATCGGGGAACTCTCCGTGGTGTTCCGGACCCAGTCCAGCGCGCTGATCAACGTGATGACCGAGTTCTTCCGCCTCTGGAAGAGCATCGAAGACGCTCATCTTGCCCCGAAAGTCGGACACCGTCAGCATTATGCCCTGTATGACGGGCGCTTTACCAGGAGCATCTCCGCGCCTGACCGCGACTGCACCACCGATCAGCTGGCTTCGGCCCTCTCGGAATACATCAAGCTCTTCGACAAGCTGATGAAGGCCTATGTCAGCGGACGTCTGAACGCACACGAGGTGGAGGCCGCCTACTATTCCCAGATGCTCAACAGCCCGATCCACATCTGACCGAATCCGATTGCGCGGGACTGCCCAAGAGCTTTCCGCGCATCCTGTATGGGCAGTTAAGATTACGTAATATATTATTATGTTAACTTGTTTATATGTTTGAATGCAATCTCTCAAAGGAGGTTTGACGTATGAATGCACAGAATCTGACTCAGAAAAGCCTTGAGGCCATCCAGACTGCTCAGTCCATGGCCCTCGAAAACAGAAATAACTATATCACGCCGGAGCATCTGCTCT
>CAZMXF010000407.1:0-2777 GCA_964570015.1 uncultured Oscillospiraceae bacterium
TCTGGATGAGATGGTCCTGGAGAACCTGCGCGAGCAGGATGGCAAGAGCTTCTGCCACGTTGTGACGGACGACCGCGGCTTTGAGACCGAGGAAGAGAAGAAGGCCGCTGAAGAGCGTGACATCGAAAACCGTGAGCTGCTGGACTTCGTGAAGGAGTCTGCGGGTGACGCGATCGCAAAGGTTAAGCTCTCCAACCGCCTCTCCACCCGGCCCTGCGCTTTGACCACCGAAGGCGGCGTGACACTGGAGATGGAACGTTACTTTCGCGTCGGCCCATCCGAAGAGATGCGAAAGGTCCGCGCGACGAGAGTCCTGGAACTGAATCCGGAGCACCATGCATTTCAGACAATGCGTGATGCTTGGGCTTCCGGGGATAAGGAGCGTGCCGCTTCACTGGCAAAGATCCTTTCCACCCTCGCTGCTCTCGCTGCCGGTGACGACATCGAGGACGCAGCTGAGTTTACCGATCTGGTCTCCGCCCTGTTCTGATGGAAAAGCCCAGACTCGGCATCTATATCCATATCCCGTTCTGTGCCTCGAAGTGCGGTTACTGTGACTTCTATTCGCTGGCCGGCTGTGAGAAGCAGATGCCTGTTTTCCACAAGGCCCTGATCGACCACCTGGTGGAGTCCGCACCCTCGATCCGCAACTACGAGGTAGACAGCATCTACTTCGGCGGCGGTACCCCGAGCTACTACGGCGCGGAGCGTCTGCTCGAACTCTTTGATGTGCTGAAGCTGAACGGGAACGTCCGTGTCGACACTGAGGTCACCGTGGAATGCAATCCCGACTCCATGAACTGGAAGGATCTTCGGGAAATGCGCGAAGAAGGTGTGAACCGTCTTTCGATCGGGGTACAGGCGATGCAGGACGATCTGCTGAAGATGATTGGTCGCCGCCACAACTGGGAGCAGGCGAAGGAAGCTTACGGCGCTGCCCGGAGAGCGGGTTTTGACAATATTTCCCTGGATCTGATGTACGGGTTGCCGAGCCAGAACAAGCGTGACTGGGCGGAGAGTCTGGCCCGTGTTGTGGAGCTGCATCCGGAGCACATTTCCTGCTATGCGCTGAAGCTGGAGGAGGGAACGCCCATGTACGATGCGTACCGGAATTCCCCGATTCTCCCAGATGACGACGAGCAGGCGGATATGTATTCCTATGCCGCCCAGATGCTCGAGCGCTACGGTTACCGTCAGTACGAGATCTCGAACTTTTCCGCACCCGGCTTTGAAAGCCGCCACAACCTCAAGTACTGGCAGCTCGATGACTATATGGGCTTCGGTCCCGGTGCCCATTCCTGTGTGGGCAATCTGCGTTACTCCTTCGTCCGCGACCTGAAGCAGTATGTCTACGGGGTCGCACGAAAAGTTTCCATCATCGACGAGTATGAGGAGATTTCTCCGCTGGAGCGCAGCGTGGAATACCTGATGCTCGCCATGCGCACCAACCGTGGTGTGGAGGAGCAGGAATACCGCGTCCGCACTCAGAGTGACTGGAAGCCGATCCTGCGCTGTCTGGAGGCTTTCCAGGAAAAGGGCTGGGCTGTACACGAGGAAGACGGCCGCTGGCACTTCACTGTGACGGGCTTCTTGCTGTCCAACCGTCTCATCGCGATTCTCCTGGACGCCCAGGCCGGCGCCCGGTTGGATACCACCCCCTGGATGTATCGGCCGGACCGGGAAGAGCGCAGACTGAACCTCCCGAAAGGGGAGAGTGAGCTTTTCACGGAACTCTATGAACAGAAAGTAAGAAAATAATGAGCAATAAGGAAAGAGTAATTGGTATTCACCCTGTCATTCCTTATTCCATATGAACCATACATATAGATGACTTACCACAAACCCAAACAACGCTCCCACTTTGGACAGCGCCTGCTGTTGGTCCTGATTACTCTGGCAATTCTCCTCCTTCTGGGACTGGCCGGCTGTGCATACTGGGGCTACAGCATTACCAGTTCTGAGACGAGCTTCCCAAACATGAGCCTGGATGGTATTCCGGTCGGGGGGCTCACGCGAGGGGAACTGGCGCAGCGTCTGACTGAGCAGCACTGGCCTGGCCTGGAAGCCTCCACACTGACAGTGGTGTTTCCGCTGAATCTGACCTGCACGCTGGACCGGAGCCAGGCCGGGGCTACGCGCTCTGCCGCCGAGACTGCGGACGAAATCTGCCGTTTCGGCCATGACAGCGACTGGTTCACCAACCTTGGTACCTATCTGCAGGTCTGGCTGAAACCGGGAGCTTTCGAGCTTACGTTGCCTGCACCGGAACTGAACCAAACCTACCTGCTGGCGAACATCCGTTCTGTGACTGATCGCTTCGCCGCTCTTACTGCCGACCGGGATACCACTCTGGACCGTGAACATGCCTGCCTCAGCCTGGTCAAAGGCGGCGGCAGCATCAGCCTGGATCAGAACGCGATCCTTACCGCGGTCTCTGACGCACTGCTGGAGAGGGAGAACCAGATGATCTGGTCGGAGATCTCCGGAGATATCCACATGCCGGATTTCGGCCAGGTCTACCGGGACGTCAATGTCGAGCCGCAGGATGCGCACTTTGATGAGGCGTGGAACGTAGTTCCGGAAGTCGTGGGCTGCAGCTTTGAGGTCAGTGCGGCCGAGAAGCTCTGGCGTGAAGCCCGTCCCGGGACCCGCATCGAGATTCCGCTGGAACTCTTTGAACCTGAGGTGAAAGCCGCCGATCTCGAAGGACTGCTCTATCGTGACAGGCTCTGCTTCATGACCACCAACTACTGGGACTCCGACTCCGACCGGATCGG
>CAZMXF010000408.1:0-2773 GCA_964570015.1 uncultured Oscillospiraceae bacterium
TGGCCTCATGCTTCTGGGGATATCCGATGGCGCTGCATCCGGACGAGTTCACCATCGTGGACAATGCAATCGACATGCTGCGGCGGCACTCCTGGCTGGCCTTTGTTTACAACCGGCCGGATCAGTTTGAAATCAAATGTAATGCGGCGTTTTTCGCCGTGGCATCACGTATCCTGTTCGGTGTCCCTGCCTATGAAGCCTTTGAGACCCATTATATGGCGTTTTATGTGATTGCAAGAGGCTTTACATCGCTTTTCGGAACGGCCATGATTCCGCTGGCGGCATTTTTGGCAGGCAGAATGGCGAAGGAGGAGAATCGGAAGTTTACACAGCTGATTACTGCATTTCTGTTTGCATTTTCACCGATTCTGGTGGAACATTCTGCCTATGCGACACCGGATATTGTTCTCACCTTCTTTGTCCTTCTGTTCGCGCTGCTGGCACAGTTCTATCTGGAGAGTGGAAAGGCTGCTTGGCTGTGGCTGTCTGTCGTAGTCACGGGGATCGGGATCAGCATCAAGTACCCCGCAGGAATTCTTTGCCTGGTGATCGCGGCAATGGTGATCTTCCGATGCATACGGAAAAGAACATATGGAAAGATCATACCGTATGGGCTCCTGAGCATTGCTCTGCTTCTTGCAACGGTTTTCCTGATCGCGCCAAACCTGTTTACGGATTTCCGATCGGTTTATGATACGCTGGTGTTTGAAGCAAGACCGAATCATCTTGGAGCAGATGGTCTGGGCTGGTTTGGGAATCTCCGATTCTATCTGAATGCGATGATCCAGGATCTGGAACCACTCTCCCTGGTGGGAGCGGTTGCCGGAATGATCTGGGTATTGCGGAATCACTCCAGCCGGACGGCTGTGCTGCTGATTGCGCCGGTTTATCTGGTGTGTATCAGCGTTCTGTCGCTGCACTGGATTCAGTGGGGAATTCCGGTTTATGTGTTTTATGATCTGCTGATGGCGATCGGACTGGCTGCTCTGGCAGGCTGGATTCGAAGGGCAGATCTGTCAGAAGGTATGAAGAGACTTGCCTCGTTTGCCTGGCTGATCTTCGTCGGTATACTGGGACTGAATCTGCTTCTCTCTGCTGCTGGGCTGACAAAAAACAAGCTGGCAGAAGATACGCGCAGTGTATCGCTTCGCTACTGCCTGGAGCATGGAGTGAATACGGCAAACTCTCTGTTTGAAGGGTATACGCCGTTGTCGCCGAACGGTGCGGCAGGGTACCGTTATTATGCATTTCATATGGCAGACGGGAAAGCTTACGTAAACGAGCCGTATGCGACAAAGCAATACTTCGTTACCAGCGGGGCATACAGCGGGCGCTTTCTCGATGAGAGTGAGCAGTATCCCGATGAGGCAGAAATCTATCGTGCTATTCCCGAATCTTTTGAGGAAATCTATCGGGTTGAGGGCGCGGGAAGCTACAGCCGTAAGCGTTTCGCATATGAGAATATTCCTTATTCACTTCATTTCCAGGTAGAACACTATCCCTGTACTGGCGCGACGATCTATTTCTATGATCTGAATCCGCAGTGCGTCGTGATCGAAAAAGCCGGAGAATCCGGAACTGCCCTCGCAGTAAGTGGCGAACAGGTTTCTGTTGGCGAAGTACCACAGACCTGGGTAATCTATACCAGAGATGACGGAAAGATCGTCCTTCTATGCAAAGAAAACAATCTGGCTCTGGGCTCTTCTCTGACCGGGGGTCTGATTACGGTTGAGCCGGAAGCTGAGAACGAATGCAGGTTTGAAGTTGTAGAGCAGGGCAATGGTTCATTACTGGTGTCTGAGACCGGAGCGCTGACGATGGAAAACGGAGTGCCGGTAATTCGACCGGTGGAAGCTGACAATGCGTCACAGGAATGGCTGATCCTGCCGGTAAAAACCGAGCGTGCCGGAAGCAGCGATGCTGACAACTGATGCGAGTTATTCTATCTTGCCTGATGAGTTGATGAGATGAGCTATCAAAACAAACCGCCCATAAACCACCTCGCTGCCAAATATATCCTTGGAGGAGTGTTGGGTTTTGCAGCGTCACTGGCGGTTTCAATCTTCAAAGACAGCAGTATGGCTGCAACAATCGGGAGCATGATTCTCTCGTCCACTGTGTGTGGCTGGTGCTTCAAAAAAACATTCGCAGACAGAGACGGGCGCAGAACCATCTGCTGTTTGATTCCAGCACTGCTGTTCGCGGGATTTTCGGTGATCGGATTCTGCTTTGCAATGGACTCCACACCGGAGCGACTCTATGCGTCGAAAACTGATATGCTGAAAGCAGTTGGCGCTTTTTGCGGATATGCAGTGATCTTCCACATGGCATTGAGCGGATTGTTTTACTGGCTTAAGAAGCACAGAGATCGCACGGACGAGAACATGATCGAGGAGAAGCGCGGCTACGCCGGACTTCTGATGAAGCATCCGTTTCAAACATCCTTTCTTACTCTGCTGCTCGGATATCTCCCTTATATGATTGCCTCCTACCCGGCCTTGTTTATGGGAGACTGCCAGACAATTATTCCACAGGGATTTGGCGTTTCACCCCTTACAACACATCATCCGATACCATATGCGCTTTTCCTCTGCGGTACTCTCAAGATGGGAAAAGAGTTTCTGCACTCATGGAACACCGGAGCGTTTCTATTCGCCATGATGCAGACGCTGTTCTTCCTGGTCGTGATGGCATACAGCATACAGATCCTGATCAGAAAAGCAAACTGCTCCTGGAAGTGGGCCCTGGCGCTGGAAATATATTATGTGGTCAG
>CAZMXF010000409.1:0-2773 GCA_964570015.1 uncultured Oscillospiraceae bacterium
TTTTCTCCTGGATCCATTCCAGAATGCCTATGTTTTTGAGCTTCTCCCACATGGCGACATCCGTCAGATGATGCATGAGGTAATAATCGATATGGTCGGTCCGAAGGCGGGACAGTTCTTCCTGAAAATACCGGTCCAGTGCTGCACGATTTCCGATCAGATACTGAGGGAGTTTCGTTGCGATGTTGATTTTGTCGCGAATGTGGTTGCGTTCGAAGATTTCACCGAGCGCGGCTTCACTGCCGGAATAGACATAGGCAGTGTCAAAATAATTCACTCCGGCCCGATAAGCTGTCATCAGCTCTTGTTCTGCCTTGGCAATGTCGATCCCGCCGCCCTTTTTTGTAAAGCGCATGCAGCCAAAGCCCAGGATACTCAGGTTATTTCCGTTGCGGTCTTTTCTGTATTGCATCAATGCATCACTCCCGGAAGGAAAAATGTGCGCGTTAACGAAAGTCCTTGCCGGTATTTCTCCCGCCTTGGGCGGGGTAAAGAATTCACATGGCAAGCCGGAACGTTAAGCAATATAAGAGCATTGTAACGGACAAACATCACGGCGTCAATAAGGCAGATAAACCATATCAGATCATATAAAACTGAGCGGCCTGAAGGAGGCAGACACCTTTTCAGGCAAAACAGAAAGGGAAGCTATACCGAAATACAGCTTCCCGGAGAAAAAGGATCGAAAACAGCTGCGATCAGGCGTCCTTATTCGGCCCGGATCTGTACGGCGGCGGAACTCGGCTCGGCATACTGCTCGCCGATCACACCGTCCAGGACATCCGCAACATAGTCCATGACTGCTTCATCCATGGGGATGCCGGTGTCAAAGCCGAAGCCTTCGCTGTAGGCGCGGTTGAAAACGTTGTAAGTGTCGCCGCCGGCCGCGCAGAAGTTATTAGTAACGACCGCATAGACTGCGTTTTCATCGAAGGGCTCCCCGTTGATAGCGGTGATGGTCACGCGCTGGATGGAGGCGGGAGCATAGTAGCTGCTCTCCTTGCCGTTCAGCGTATAGATATCGCCCTGGTCGAATTCCCTGGTGGTGTCCAGTGTCCACTCAAGCCCGGAGGTCTGCGGGAAGCCGCCGATGGATTCGGGGGTGCAGTAAGTGGAGGCTTCGAGCGCTTCCAGAAGCTCACTGCCTTTGACGTAGACCACTGCGACCGTATTGCCGAAAGGCAGAACCGTGTTGATATCATTCCTGGTGACGTCACCGGCCGCGATGGGGGCGCGGATTCCGCCGCCATTGGTGACACCGACGACAGGCGCTTCATAATAAGCTTCCATGGCGCCTCCGGAGACAACGCTCCAGACCATGGCATCGGTGATGAGAGAGCCGAGGTTGGTCTGCTCGGTGCGGTTGCCGGGATCTCGTTCGCCGTTCAGGTCCACTTCGGAGGTGGCGAAGACAGCACTGTATTCGGCGTCAACCGCGTCCATGATCTCCTTTGCCGCTGCAGCGACATCGGCTGTCTTCGGGAGGTTTTTGGCTTCAATCAGGAAATGATCCTCAATGGTTTTGGTCGCGTTGTCAATTACGACGACGCCGATGTTATCAAAGTAGCAGCCGGTAGACTGAATGGGTTCTCCGTTCGGCCCCGAGGTCATGACCGTGTGGGAATGCCCGTCGATCAGGAAATCGACACCAGTGACTTTGTCATAGAGATCAATGGAGCGATAACCATTGGCGGCGGACTCGTTGTCCACGCCGAGATGGACCAGGCCGATCGTCAGGTCAACGCTCTGTTCCTTCAGGCTGTCGATGGCAATCTGGGCGCTGGCATAGAGATCGTCAAAGGTTGCGAAAGAGATCTCCTGAATGAGACCGGGATTGACTTTGGTCGCGGTTTCCGGAGTTTCCAAGCCGAAAAAGCCGATCTTCAGAGTATTGGGCTCTGCGGGCTCCTCTTCGCCCTCGGCAGCGGCTTCCGCTTCTTCAGACTCCGGCAGCGCAATCTCCACGACAGTGGCAGCGGGGAAAATGGTCTCGCCGGTTTCGTCCAGATAGACATTGGCGCAGATGGTTTTAAATTCCGCATCTTTCAGGTTTTCCACCAGCTGGGCGTAACCGAAGTCGAATTCATGGTTGCCCAGGGTGGCAATGTCATAGCCGGCAGCGTTCATCATGGCGACGGCGCTATCGCCCTTGGAACTGCTGACGTAGGTGGTACCCTGGCTGAAGTCGCCGGCATCAACCATGAGGACCTTTTCGGCGCCGGCGGACTCCATGGCGCTCTTCATGGCGGCCATACAAGCGTAGCCTGACAACCTGCCGTGGACATCATTGCTGTGCAGGATGACGGTCTTGCCGGAGTAATCGCTGTGGAAGACCTTGGCGTTGGCGGCATAGTCATAGTCCGCATAGGACGTGATGCCGAGGGCCAGAAGCATGATGAGAGAGAGAACAAGGGCGAGGATCTTCTTCGTGTTTTTCATAAGCTGACCTCCGTATTTTTATTTTTGATTGCCCTGCAAACAGTATAATTGAAAACATAAAAAAGGACAAGAAAAAACTGCGTAAAGGAGAAAATGGGGAGTGCACCGCCGCATATTCTCCCCAAATCAGGAGCATTCCGAAAATGCCCTTGTTCATCTGTTCGTGCTGTGCTATACTGAATTACTAGGAAAAACTGACACCGAAAGAGGAGGATCAACATGTCCGAAGCCTTGAACATCATTCAGGACCCGACACTGACATATCATCAGGAGCTGCTTGCTCTGGCCCGCCTGGGCGAGAGCACCGATGACTCCCTGCGCTATTCCGACGCCT
>CAZMXF010000410.1:0-2740 GCA_964570015.1 uncultured Oscillospiraceae bacterium
GGTTGACAATTCGAAAAGAAGAATTCTCCTTCCGTAATATGCTGGAGCAGATCAACACCATGGTAACTTCCCAATGCGCGGAAAAAGGCCTGCATTATGAATGCAGAATGGTCGGCGGTGTAAGTGATTATTACATCGGTGATGACATGAAACTCAAGCAGGTGCTCATCAATATTCTGTCGAATGCAATCAAGTTTACAGAGGCACCGGGGAACGTCACGCTGACTGTTGAGCGCACAGCCATTTTTGGAGATCATTCCACCATTAAATTCAGTATCCGTGATACCGGAATCGGAATGGATCAGGAATTCATCCCTAAAATATTTGACGCGTTCACCCAGGAAGACAGCAGCCGACGCAACAAGTATGGCAGCACCGGCCTTGGAATGGCCATCACAAAGAATATCGTTGAATTAATGAACGGTACGATCTCTGTTGAGTCTGAAAAAGGCGTGGGGACAGAGTTTACGGTTACCATCACCCTGAACGCCTGTCATCATCACGGACCGGACACATACTTTATCAATCCAAATGATATGCGGATCCTGGTGGTGGATGACGAAGAAATCGCAGCAGAGCATGCGAGGATTGTGCTGGATGAGGCGGGTATCAAAGCAGATACCTGTTTCGACGGGCAGACTGCTATGAATATGCTGGAGGTACAGCATGCCAAGCACGAGCCTTACAACCTTGTACTGCTTGACTGGAAGATGCCTGAGATGGACGGGATTGCAGTAGCGAAGGAAATACGGAAGCACTATGACAAGGAAACAACCGTGATTATCCTGACCTCTTTCAATTGGGATGAGATCATGGAAGAGGCGATCCACAGCGGTGTCGACAGTTTTCTGGCAAAGCCTCTGTTTGCATCCAACGTGCTTGATGAATTCGAACGGATCGCGCGGAAAAACAACATGAGCCTGTATAAAGAGAAGAAACGTGCCGATCTGAAAGGTAGGAATATTCTCCTGGCGGAGGATGTCCTGATCAACGCGGAGATCATGAAGCAAGTCATTCTCATGCGGGAGGCAGAAATCGACCACGCAGAAAACGGCAAAAATGTATTGGAGATGTTCGAAAGAAGTCCGATCGGTCACTATGATGCGATCCTGATGGACGTGCGAATGCCGATCATGGACGGCCTGGAGGCAGCAGCGGCAATTCGGGAACTGGACAGGCCGGATGCGAAAGCAATCCCCATCATTGCTTTGACCGCCAATGCATTTGATGAGGATGTCCAGCGGTCACTTCAGGAAGGGATGGACGCTCATCTGACGAAACCTGTGGAAGCTGACCGGCTTTATCAAACACTGGAAGAGCTGATTTGGGAATACGACATGACGAAATGATTGTTTTCCAAATGCATGAGGTTACTACGAAATGAAGTTCAATGGCTGATCATTACGCAGCTATTCGTTATCCTGGAAGCCAGCAAGACAAAAAGCAGCATCCCCATATATTAGAGCAGCACAAAATGATTCTTATTTGTCTGGATCAGTCCCTCATCACGCATACGGCCGAGTTCTTTGGACATGGCGCTGCGATCCAGATTCAGGTAGTCCGCGAGCTGCTGACGGTCAAAGGGAATGTCAAACTCCCTGCTCTGCTTCTGCAGGGAGACGCTGTTCAGGTAAGCCATGATCTTGGCTCTGGCGCTCTTCGGCGTGGTATGGAACACGCGCCCGGTGAGCAGCAGATTCTTCCGAGCCGCGACGGTCAGAAGGTTCGCGGTCAGCCGGGCTGTCCAGGGATACTCTTCCGCTGGCAGTTCGCGAAGCCGCCCGATGTTCAGAAACAGAACACGGCAGTCCTCATTGGCGACGACGTCCACAAGCATCACGTCATGCAGCCAGGCAAAGGTCCCGGCAAAGAAGTCGCCCTCGCAGACATGACTCAGGAGTACGCGGTTACCCCATAAATCGTTGGACTGCACTGTCACGCTGCCGGAGAGCACCAGTCCCATGTTCTCGGTCATATGGCCGGCACTCAGGATAATCGAGCCCTTTTTATAATGCCTTTCCTGCGCGCGAAGCTCAGACAGGACAGAAGCAATATCCTCGGCGGGCAGATGTTGAAAAAGCGCGTATTCCGAAAGCGTCGTATTTTCCATTGCAAAAACCTTTTCCTTAAAAATGTGGTTGAAACAACATACTTCTCACCGTCAGCATACTATACTGAATACAGAAAATCAAGCTGAAATTATCACATCTTCTGTATATAAAAGGAGGCAACTTCATGAAGAAGTCCCTATCTCTGCTTCTGGCGCTTGTGCTGCTTCTCGCGCTTGCCGCGACGGCCTACGCGGCCGATCCTGCCAAGAAGGTAGAGACCAAATCCGGCGTCACCGTCATACATGCCGCGGATTGGAAAGAACAGTTCCCCGATCAGTATGAAACCTGGCTTCAGAACAGTGAGAACGATGAGATCGTAGATTACCTGGAAGAGTATCCCTATCTCCGCACCCTGTATGAGGGCTACGGCTTTGCCATCGACTATGGCTCCGCCCGCGGCCACTTCTACGATGTCCAGGACATCGAGGCTACCGGACGGCCGCACCCGCTGGCCAACTGCTGGACCTGCAAGACACCCGACTTTACCAACATGGTGAATGAAGAGGGCATCGAAGCCTACAAGAAGGACTGGACAGAAGTGCAGGCCCAAATCACGGAAGGCATCAGCTGCTACAGCTGCCACGCGAACACTCCCGGCGAGATCACCGTGACCCACACCTACTGGATCG
>CAZMXF010000411.1:0-2733 GCA_964570015.1 uncultured Oscillospiraceae bacterium
ATGAGCGCTTCGTCAGCAAGAGCGGCATGGACATTGACGGCCTGTCGACGGAGACGCTGCGTGATTTCGTCGGCCTGGGCTATATTCACAGCTTCGCCGATGTCTACCGGCTTTCCCACTATACCGATGAGATCCGGGAGCTGGAGGGTTATGGACAGAAAAGCTGTGAAAATCTCCTGGCGGCGATTGAAAAATCCCGGACAGGAACAGACGCAATCCATTTCCTGAATGCGCTCAGCATTCCGCAGATCGGACCGGACGCTGCCAAACGACTGGTGGAGGCCTATGGCTGGCCGGGCCTGGTACAGGCGCTGGAACAGGGAGCTGACTTCGCCGGGGTGAACGGACTCGGACCCGAGCGCTCTGCGCTGATCTCCGGCTGGTATGCGGATGAAAAGAACAGGAGCGCTTTCTATGAACTTGTGGGGATCCTCGAGATTGCAGCGGCGGAACCTGTGACGGAAGTCAGAGGAAGCTGCGTCGGACTCACATTCGTGATAACGGGGGATGTGCATCACTTTAAAAACCGGGACGAATTTAAAGCCTATGTGGAAGCAAACGGCGGCAAGGTCGCGGGCAGTGTCTCAAAGAAGACCGGCTATCTGGTGAATAATGACGTGACGTCGACTTCCTCCAAGAATACAAAGGCCAGAGAACTGGGAATCCCGATCCTGTCCGAAGAGGACTTCATTGCACGGTTCGGACCGGAAGAGAAGCTGAACTGATACGGTGGCAGGAAGCAGGGAGCCTGTTCCGCTTCGGAGAAGTGCAGAAGTGTGCTTTTGCCATCTATAATAAATCGAAACGGACTTATGACAATTCGCAAGCGCGATGCCATAAGTCCGTATATTATCTGGACAGTCGGAATATGTCGGGTTATGTACGTCTTCCCGCACTCTCTCACAGACGGAGTTCCCGGGCGGCCACCAGGGAGAGAAGCAGGATCAGCGCCAGATTAACCGCGAGAAATTCGATGAGGAAGCGGCCGATGCTCGCATGCTCCGAATGAGAATAGAGCTTCATACTGATCAGGCTGGCGAGACTCGCGATCGGAGTGCCGAGCCCGCCGATGTTGACACCCAGCAGAAGCGCATGGGACTTCGAAGTGAAACCGGAGAGAAGGAGTGCGGCGGGTACATTGCTGATGACCTGACTCGTGAGAAGAGAAGCGAGGTATTCCCGGCCTTCCATCAGCCTGTGAATCGCAGCGGAGACCGACTCAATCCGGGCGAGGTTTCCGGAGAAAACGAAGAATGCGACAAAGGTCAGAAGCAGCATGAAGTCTGCCTTCAGGAGAAGCCTGCAGTCACAGACAAGCAGGATCACGACGACGAGCAGAAGCATCACATACCAGGGGAGCACGCGCAGCACGACCAGAAGGCAGAAAACAAAAAGCGCACTGTGCAGCAGAATGGGTCCACGTTCCATCCCCGGCGCTTCGCCGAGAAAGATATCCAGATGATCGGCCTTGAAGAACAGGCAGAGCAGAAACAGCAGGACGAGTGAGAGTCCCCAGACAGGTGCGGTCACCCGGAGAAACTCTCCGAAGCCCATGTCATAAAACGAGTAGAGATACAGATTCTGCGGATTACCGACGGGGGTGAGCATGCTCCCGAGATTGGCCGCTACGGTCTGCAGGACCACAACATGGATCAGTTCTTTCTGATGGTGGGCAAGCCCCATAACGACGACGGCGAAGGGAACAAAGGTCAGCAGCGCCACATCGTTTGTGATCAGCATGGAGGTAAAGAAGCAGAGTCCGACCAGAAGCAGCGCGATGGTCCGGAGATTTGCCGCAGTCACACAGAGGGTATGGGCCAGGTGCGAGAACAGGCCGGCCTGCCGCAGACCGTTGACGACCGTCATGAGGCAGTAGAGCAGAGACAGCGTCCGGAGATCAAGGTAGGAGAGGTACCGGCTGTCAGGCGGAACGAAGAAACAGGTGAGCAAAGCGGCCAGCGCGGCGATAAACAGAACAGGTTCCCGACGTACGAATGAACGAATGGCAGACATGAGACAATCTCCAGTATTTCTTGATTTTCTGATGCATTATGCCACAACGGGAAAGAGAATTCAACGAGAAAACAAAAAAACAGAGGAAAACCCGGAGCACCTTGCCTGCGGAGGCCGCAGACCGGACAGCAAACAGGAAAACGGATTCTCTGCTTGTCTTCTTTGCAGGGAACTGGTATACTGAAAAAAGAAAACTGCAGAAAAAGAGGAGAACAGCATGAAAGGAATCATTCTCGCCGGAGGCTCCGGCACACGCCTCTACCCACTGACCAGGGTGACATCGAAGCAGCTTCTGCCGGTGTATGACAAACCGATGATCTATTATCCCCTGTCTACCCTGATGCTGGCGGGCATCCGGGATGTGCTGATCATCTCCACACCGGACGACACACCGCGGTTTGAAACCCTTCTGGGAGACGGCAGCCAGTTCGGGATGCAGCTTTCTTACTGCGTTCAGCCCTCTCCGGACGGCCTGGCGCAGGCGTTTATCCTGGGAGAGAGCTTCCTCGGCGGCGAGCCTGGCGCCATGATCCTGGGGGACAATATTTTCTACGGAAACGGCTTCAGCCGGATCCTGCGGGACGCGGTGAACGATGCCGAAAGAAAGGGACGGGCGACCGTGTTCGGATACTATGTGACCGATCCGGAGCGCTTTGGCGTGGTGGCCTTTGACGAAAACGGCAGAGCCACGAGCATCGAGGAGAAGCCCAGAGAGCCGAA
>CAZMXF010000412.1:0-2731 GCA_964570015.1 uncultured Oscillospiraceae bacterium
ACGCTGCAGCGTTTGACTTCTTTTTTAGCTGCACGAATCGTATCGGCAAAGGCAACCGCCTCTTCATCCGGAAGCGACAGGACATAAAATGCCAGACGCTGTGCGCTCTTGCGTCCAATCCCTGGAAGAGAAGCAAAACGATCAATCAAATTATCAAGGGCTGCAGGGAAAAAAGCCATAAGATTATGTTACTCCCGAATATTATTCTCCGCGAATCATGCGAACTGCTTCACGGCGGTCTGGTGCACGGAAAACAGCACTTCCTGCAACAAGGACGTCGGCCCCTGCTTCTATGCAGACCGGTGCGGTGTTTTTATCAACGCCGCCGTCTACCTCCAGCCGAATGTCGAGTCCCTTTTCATCAAAGAGACGGCGAAGCGCTCTGACCTTGTCCATCTGTTCTGCCATAAAATGCTGCCCTCCGAACCCGGGCTCTACCGTCATTACCAGAACGAGATCAATCAGATCCAGATATGGCAGAACAGCTTCCCATGGTGTGTTGGGCTTAACCGTGGCACCGCAAAGCTTTCCTTCCTTTTTTATGATGCTGAACGCTTCACGGAGCTTTTCCTCCGTATCGGCTTCCACATGCACATTTACAAGATCTGCTCCCGCTTCACAGAACTGTCGGACATATCGAATCGGTTCCGTGATCATCAGATGAGCATCCAGAAATAGATCTGTTGTTTTCCGTACCGATTCCAGGACCGGAATCCCCATGGAAATATTCGGAACAAAGTGCCCGTCCATGACGTCGTAATGGAGCCACTCTGCTCCGGCTGAACGAACATCTTCTATTTCCTCGGAAAGCCTGGAAAAATCAGCTGCCAAAAGAGACGGAGCTACTCGTATCATAACAATACCTCCACGCTGCTAAACTAAGTTATTATAACCCAATTATTAACAGTTTGCAATGGTTTTTTGCCATATTTCCGATGACGGATTTCTTGACGAAAATGCTTTGCTATTGTATAATAATGTGATTTTAAAAAATGATTCATCTGACTCAAGTATGAACTTTTAGTGTGTTATTTTACAGGAGGTTTTATGTTCGGTCGAGGAAGAGGTCCCCGCTTGGGGTCGATTTACAGTTTCCTGGGTACTTGGCTTTTTCTGTCACTTTTCTTCCCGATGTATCGGCTCGGAAGTTTGCTGCTGACGCTCGGAGCCGGATTGGCAGTCGCCTATCTCTTCGGTCGTGCGGCTGGCAGGCGGAGCAGAGACCGGGAAGTCCGGGAAACCCGGGAAAAAGAAAAAGCGCATCGCAAAACCGTTGATACAACTGTACGCAAAGTTGGTGAACAGCAGGCTGCGCCCAAAGAAGAGCCTCAGAAAAGGGTCATTGAAAAGAAAAGCTATGGTCCTGAAATCGATCCGATCGTTGAAGAAGGAAACAAGGCTCTCAGTGAAATGGGCCGGCTTTACATGTCGATCAAAGACCCTGAAATCCGTGTCAAAATCAACGAGATTATGCGTATTACCGACAAGATCGTTCAGGACGCCATTGCTGATCCTTCCGATATTCCCAAAATTCGTAAGTTCATGAACTATTATCTCCCGACGACGATCAAGCTTCTGAATGCATATGACCGCATGGATTCGCAGGGGATTGAAGGCGAGAATATAGACAAGAGCCTGAAAAGTATCACAGAAATGCTGGATGCGGCAATCGCAGCCTACAAAAAGCAGCTGGATTCCCTGTTTGCCAATCAGGCACTGGATATTGAAACCGATATTGCGGTAATGAATGCGATGTTGAACCGGGAAGGCCTGAGCGATAAAAAAGACTTTAACATCAGGGATGACTCTCAGGGCACAGTTGCAACCGGCTAAAAAGATCTGGAAACCGGGCTATGATCTCACATATGAATAGACAATTTCAAATGAACAATATTAGAAAGGATCTGTAAACCATGGATGAAAACACTTCTTATGTTCCGAAGCTTACTCTGAACCCCACCGCTGCTCAAGCTGCAGTAGAAGAAGCGCCTGTTGAAGAAGACAAGGAAGAAGAAAAAGAACCCGTCAAAGCAGAAAAGCTTGATATTTCTTCCCTTTCCCCTGCCGAACAGGCTGCTGTGCGTGAGTTCTCTGAACAGATTGACATTTTGAACACCGAACAGGTGATGAATTACGGCTCTGCTGCACAAAAAAACATATCTGAATTCTCTGACGCTGCCCTGAACACAGTTCGTACCAAAGACCTCGGTGAAGTCGGGGACAAGTTGAGTGATCTGGTTGTAGAACTTAAGGGTCTGAATTTCAGCCCTGAAGAGAAAAAGGGCCTGAAGGGACTTTTCAAAAAATCCACCACCAATCTTGCTTCTCTGAAAGCCCAGTATGACAAGGCGGAAGTCAATGTCGACAAAATAGTGGAATCCCTCGAAGGCCATGAAGTTACTTTGATGAAAGACGTTGCGCTGATGGATAAGATGTATGAGCGTAACGAGGAATACATGAAAGAGCTGACCATGTACATTCTGGCAGGGAAACTACGCATTGAGCAGCTTCGCAACGAAGAGCTTCCCAAGTATCGGCAGAAGGCGATGGAATCCAATCTCCCGGAGGATGCTCAGGCCGCCAACGACTTTGCGAACATGATCGGCCGATTTGAGAAGAAAATCCATGATCTCGAGCTCACCCGTACCATTTCCGTACAAATGGCGCCGCAGATCCGGATGATTCAGAACAATGACTCCCTAATGATGGAGAAGATCCGTTCATCCATCAA
>CAZMXF010000413.1:0-2723 GCA_964570015.1 uncultured Oscillospiraceae bacterium
AGGCGGAACAGGCGGTCATCGGTTCGGTCCTGATCGATCCGGACTGTATTCCGTCTGTCATGGAGTGCCTGCGGGCGGATGAGTTTTATGGAAAACTGAACAGAGACATCTATGACACGGTCTACAGCATGTTTGCCTACGGCATGACAGTGGATCCTGTGACGGTGCTGGGGCAGATGCGGGTACGCGGCGTCTATCAGGACAACTGCGAGCAGTACCTGGCCGAAGTGATGCGAATGACGCCCACCGCGGCCAATGTACTGGAATATGCTGCCATTGTTCGGGACCGTGCGCTTCTGCGTCGACTCGGAGAAGCTGCCGATGAGATCAACAGCATTGTCTATGAGGGAAGCGGAGAAGCAGAGACTGCACTGGAAGCGGCTGAGCGGAAAATCTATGCGCTTCGTCAGGGCCGTAATGTAGGCGGATTGATGCCGGTGTCATCCATCGTGCAGAATGTGTTCGATCGGATGTCTGAAGCGGCCAGCTCCGGAAACAAGTTTCCCGGCATCCCGACCGGACTGTCCGATCTGGACAGGATGATCCTTGGTTTAAATAAATCCGAATTGATCCTGATTGCTGCCCGGCCTGGTATGGGCAAGACCAGTATTGCATTGAATATGGCGCTCTATGCAGGGATGAATCTCGGGAAAACCGTGGCAATCTTCTCCCTGGAAATGTCCAGAGAACAGCTTGTTTCCCGTCTGCTCTCCCGTGCGGCGCTGATTCCCTCCCAGAACATGCTGACCGGACAACTGACAGAACGGCAGTGGAAAGATGTGGCCGATGCGGCCCAGAGCCTCAGCGTCAGCGACATCCGGATCGATGATAACCCGACGCTGACGGTTTCCGATATGAACGCACAGTGCAGACGTGTACAGAACCTCGACCTGGTCGTGATCGACTATCTCCAGCTGATGCAGTCTGCGGGAAGCGGCCATACCTGGTCCAATGAGAGCCGGACTCAGGCAGTCAGCGATATCAGCCGCATGCTGAAGATCATGGCGAAGGAACTGAATGTCCCGGTGATCTGCCTGTCGCAGCTTTCCCGTGCAAACGAGTCCCGGCAGGATAAACGCCCCATGCTTTCTGACCTGCGTGAATCGGGCGCCATTGAACAGGATGCCGATGTGGTGATTGGTCTGTATCGGGATGGTTATTATAACAAGGAAGCCGAGAACCCGAATCTGGCGGAGGCCATTGTCCTGAAAAACAGAAAAGGCGCCACCGGTACCGTCCAGCTCAACTGGCTTCCGGAGTATACATCCTTCTCGTCCGTGGAACGCCGCTACGATGAAGGATGACCTGATTCGGCGTTATGCAATGCTGCCGCAGGGAGGCAGGATTCTCTGTGCGGTGTCCGGCGGCGCGGACAGCATGTGCCTGCTTCACTGGTTGAATGAACTGCGGGAAACGTACGGTTTCTCGCTCTTCGCGGCGCACTTTGAACACGGACTGCGAGGGGAAGAATCTCTTCGTGATGCAGAATTTACAGCCGAGCAGTGCAACAGGCTCGGCATCTCCTGTTCCGTGGGCCGTGGAAATGTCTCGGCTTATGCCGAGCAGCAGCACCTCGGAACGGAGGACGCGGCCAGAACGCTGCGATATCGCTTTCTGGAGGAGACGGCTGACCGGCTGAACTGTGATCGGATCGCCACGGCACATAATCTCAACGACAATGCGGAGACAGTGCTGATGAATCTCTGCCGAGGCGCAGGCACACGGGGACTTGCCGGGATCCCTCCGGTCAGAGGCCGGCTGATCCGCCCGCTGCTGCAGACCTCTCGGGAGGAGATCGAGGAATACCTCACGCAGCACGGCATCCCGCATATTGAAGACAGCAGCAACAGAACCGACTCCTATACGAGAAACCGGATCCGGCATCAGATGATTCCGCTGCTGATCAGGGAAAACCCCTCTTTTCTGAGGGCAATCGGGCGGACGACGGAGATCCTTCGTGAGGACGACGCATGTCTCTGCCGGGAAGCAGAAGCGTTTTTGCATACTTACGAAAACAACGGGACGATCCCGGCAAAGCGTCTGATGGAACTTGAACCGGCGGTGGCAGTCCGTGTGATTCGTCTGCTCTGCGGAAGCGGTGTCAGCTTGGAACGAGCGCAGGCCCTTCTGGCCTTCGCAAAAGGAAACGAGCGGGGAGTCCTTGAAATTCCGGGTCGGAAAATCCGACGGGAACACGGACTGCTCTATTTCCAAAACAGAAATTAACGACTTGTTCAAATCTTGACTCTTCAAAAGTTAAAATGAATGTGGTAAGATTACTCTCACGTGCCTGAGGGCGGAAAGGAAAACAATGACAAAAGACATTGAACGCGTATTGCTTTCACAGGAAGAAATCCAGGCAAAGGTTGCAGAGATCGGAAAACAGATCACGGCGGATTTTGCGGATAAGAACCCGATCTTCATCGGCGTGCTGAAGGGCTGCTTTATTTTTATGGCAGATCTGATGCGGAATGTGGACATACCGTGTTCCATGGACTTTATGGCAGTTTCCTCATACAGCGGAACATCTTCGACAGGGGCCGTGAAGATCAACAAGGACCTCAGTCAGGATATCGTCGACCGGCATCTCATTCTGGTCGAGGATATCCTCGATTCTGGTGTGACACTCAATTACCTGAAAAACTATCTCCAGGTCCGCAAGCCGGCATCTGTGCATATTGCCACGCTGCTGGACAAACCGGCGCGGAGAAAAGCCGACATTT
>CAZMXF010000414.1:0-2717 GCA_964570015.1 uncultured Oscillospiraceae bacterium
GAGCAAGCCCTGGTAAACAAAAACTCTCCCGAACTAAGACATTTGTAATTTCCTGTATGCTTAACTCTTGAAAAACCGTTCCGGGCGTGGTACAGTAAGATTTGTGATCAAATTATAAGTTACGGAGGCATTCTCATGTTTGAAAATCTCGTAGAAATTCTCAAAGCAAATCCCCGTAAGATCGTCTTCACCGAAGGACCCGATGCCCGTATTCTGGAAGCGGCTGCCCGTCTGAAGAAGGGCGGATTCCTTACGCCGGTTCTCGTCGGCAACGTGGAGGAAGTCAAGGCTGCTGCCGCGAAGGGCGGTTTCGACATCGACGGTCTGGAGATTCTCGATCCGGCCACTTATCCCGGCATGGATGAGATGGTAGAGAAGATGGTCGAGCTCCGCAAGGGCAAAATGACCGCAGAAGAGTGCCGCGCCGCTCTGAGCAAGGGCAACTACTTCGGCACCATGCTCGTCAAGATGGGCGTTGCCGATGCGCTTCTCGGCGGTGCCACCTATTCCACCGCTGACACGGTCCGTCCGGCGCTCCAGCTCGTAAAAACCAAAAAAGGTGCCAACCTCGTGAGCTCCTGCTTCATTATGGTCCGCGGAGACGAGATCCTCGCCATGGGCGACTGCGCCATCAACATCGACTATCAGGACAAGAAGGACAAGGAAGGCAACGTCACCCTCACCGCCGCGGCTCAGCTCGCCGAAGTCGCCGTCGAGACCGCAAAGACCGCAAAGGTCTTCGGCATCGACCCGAAGGTCGCCATGCTTTCCTACTCCACCAAGGGCTCCGGCAAGGGCGCCAATGTCGACCTCGTCCGTGAGGCGACCGCCATTGCCAAGGAGAAGGCCCCTGATTTGGACATCGACGGCGAGATGCAGTTTGACGCCGCGGTCTCCCCGGTTGTCGGCCAGCTGAAGTTCCCCGGCAGCAAGGTCGCCGGCTATGCCAACACCTTTATCTTCCCGGAGATCCAGTCCGGCAACATCGGCTATAAGATTGCCCAGCGCCTCGGCGGTTTCGCGGCCTACGGTCCGATCCTGCAGGGTTTGAACGCCCCGATCAACGACCTCTCCCGCGGCTGCGATGCAGAGGAAGTCTATCAGATGTCCATCATCACGGCGGCCCTCGCCTGATCGTCTGTCTGACTTTGAAAAAGAATCCACCCGCCTTCCGCGGGTGGATTCTTTATCCGTACAAACATAATGTTAATAGAGGAAGCGTTATGAGCACTGCAGACAGAGAACAGACCATGTGTGAGGCGCTCAGCCTCGCGGAAGACGCAGCCTCGCAGGGCGAGATCCCGGTGGGCTGTGTGATCACCGACTCGGACGGGCGGATCATCGGCCGGGGCCGGAACCGGCGGGAGGAAACTCACGACGCCACTGCCCATGCCGAACTCGAAGCCATTCGTGAGGCCTGCGAAGCGCTGGGGGACTGGCGTCTGGAGGGCTGCAGTCTCTTTGTGACGCTGGAGCCCTGTCCCATGTGCGCCGGAGCCATCATCAATGCCCGCATTCCCCGCGTCGTATTCGGTGCCCGCGAGGAAAACACCGGTTCCTGCGGCAGCGTGATCGACCTCTTCTCCGAGCGCTACGGCCACCGTCCTGCCGTCTTTCCCGGCGTTTGCGAAGCGGAGAGCCGGGCGCTGCTGCAGCGTTTCTTCCAAGAACGCCGTTCCTGATCCTTCATACGTATAGTTCAAAAGTCAAAAACGGTGTCGCGTTGTCCTCTTACCTGTCACGCGGCACCGCCTTTTTTATTCTTCTCCGCACCAGGTCAGGCGGTGGAGTTCTCCCTGTTTTTCGAGCCCTACGTAGCCCGTATGGCGCAGCGCTTCATACAGGGCGATGGCCACGGCGTTCGAGAGATTCAGCGAGCGCTCCCCTTCCGCCATCGGGATCCGCACGCAGCGGTCGGGGTGAGCCGCCAGGATCTCTTCCGGGATTCCCGCGCTCTCCTTTCCGAACATCAGGAAATCGCCGTCCCGGTACTCGCCTTCGTCAATGGTGTGTTTTGCCTTGGTGGTGAGGTACCAGATCCTTGCCTCCGGGTGCTGCCTGAGGAAGTCATCCATGTTCTCATATTCCCGCACGCCCAGACGCGGCCAGTAATCCAGCCCGGCCCGCCGTACTGACTTCTCATCCGTGAGAAAACCCAGCGGACGGATCAGGTGCAGGTTCGCGCCCGCACAGATGCAGGTTCTGCCGATGGCGCCGGTGTTCCCCGGCTGTTCCGGTTCATGCAGAATCACGCCAAAACTCATTCTTTCCTCCAAAACACCCCGCCTTTCGGCGGGGTGTTGCTGTTTCCATGGTTTCTTACTGATGCTCTGCTACGAACTTCAGGATCTGTACTGCGTTGGCCGCAGCGCCTTTCCGGATCTGGTCGCCGCAGCACCAGAGTGTGAGACCTTTCTCGTCCGTCAGATCCTCGCGGATACGGCCGACCCAGACGATGTCCTGATCGCTGGTGTCCAGCGGTGTGGGATAGCAGCGGCCCTCATAGTCCTCGATCAGGCGCACGCCGGGATAGGCTGCGACCGCCGCCTTGGCATCCTCGACCGAGACCTTCTCCGCAGTCTTCAGCGTCACCGCGATGGAGTGGGAGCGCATGACCGGCACACGGACGCAGGTGCAGTTGACCTTCAGATCCGGCGCATGCAGGATGCGGCGGCCTTCGTTCTGCATCTTCATCTCTTCCTTGGTGTAGTCGTTGC
>CAZMXF010000415.1:0-2717 GCA_964570015.1 uncultured Oscillospiraceae bacterium
CCAAATGTTCTATGGTAACGGGAACGGCCCCATGACTGCGACTTTGACGATCACAGGACCTACAGCTCCCGAAGGATCCAGCCTTGAGCTGGTTGGAACACCGGCGACAGAGGGCGTAATGCTGAATCTCAGGTTCAGAGTGACCACGGGGACGGATGCGATCGAGAACGGCTATGGGGTGACGTTGTTGCTGAGCAATAACCGTGATGATTTCAGCAGTCCAGTGGCACGCAGAAATCTCATGGGTGGAAATCAGCTGAAGATCAACAGCGAGGAATTCTTCAACCTGAAACTGGTTCCGAACATGAGCGTATGGGGGCGCATCATTATGACGCCTCAGGGACCGGGACAGTGGTTTGCCAGCAGCGAGCCGTTCCAGATTCAAACCGGCAATGTGACTTATGATACTGTAACACTGGATGAACAGTGGTCAGCAGCGCTTACAGGAGGAACCAACCTTCAGTTCCGAGCGGACACAGAGGGCATCTATACCATCACGGGCAGCGGAATGACAGGTCTTTATGTGCAGAACGGCTATGGCAATGACATCGCGGGGCAGAACGGAGAGGAATATCTCTACGGCGTGTATCTCCAGGCAAACGAGACGATCTACTTTGGAGTAGACCAGAACAGCGGAACGGAGAAACAGTGTGAGCTTCTCATTCAGCAGGTGACAGATACAGACCTCAAAGGCCTCGGGACAGCATCGCTTGGCGAGAACACCATCACAAGATCTCAACCGGTAAAGTTTACAGCGACCACAAGCGGTGTCCATCACATCAGCATCAGCGGAGCCAATTTCCAGAGGCTTGACGGGAACCGCTGGATCGATTGCTACAGTTCCGCGGACCTCGTATTAGAAGCGGGACAGAGCGTATGGGTCCAAATGTTCTATGGTAACGGGAACGGCCCCATGACTGCGACTTTGACGATCACACTAAGCTGAGCTTAAAATGCAGAATGCACATGAGCAACAGGCATTGGTCTGTTGCTCATGTGCATTTTACGTGCGCCCTGTTGTGAGAACATAAACTGGGGGAATTACTTAAGGCATGTTATTCACAAAGATAAACTTCCGAAACCGGAAAATATCATGGAATTATGGTGAAAATATTCCGAAACCGGAATTAACTGCGAAAAAATCTGGAATATTCCGAAATCGGTGTTCGGCGTTGACATTCGGAAGCTATCGTTGTATAGTGGCAACAGGAAAAGGAGTGAAAGAATTGTGGTTGAGCGTAAAGAATATATGAATGCACTCTGGAAGTGGAAAGACCAGCAAGTCATAAAAGTCGTTACGGGGTTGCGACGATCTGGAAAATCAACACTGCTCAGTATGTTTCAAGATGTTCTTAAAAGAAGCGGCGTTGATGAAAATCAGATCATTTCAATCAATTTTGAGGATTTGCAGTATGAGAGCATAACAGATTATGCCCTCCTGTACAATTACGTCTCTGAGCGTCTTTGCGCAGACAAAATGAATTACATTTTTTTAGATGAGATCCAAATGGTTACTGATTTTCAAAAAGCGGTAAACAGCCTTTACATCAGGCATAATGTGGATCTTTATATTACCGGCTCAAATGCTTATATGCTATCCGGTGAACTTGCCACCTTGCTTTCCGGAAGATATGTTGAAATCAAAATACTTCCTCTGTCGTTCAAGGAGTACAGGGAGCTGAAAGGCGATCAGGACAGAGACCGCCTCTTTGGCGACTATTTGAAATATGGCGGACTTCCCTATATCGCGACATTTAAGGACCCGGACAAAAGAGCAGATGAGTATTTGGAAGGTATTTACAACACCATCATCGTGAAGGATATTGAACTTCGGCAAAAAAGGAAGGAAACAGACCTCAACAAACGGAAAATCACGGATATGGCTCTACTGAGAAATATTGCCCGGTTTCTTGCCGGTTCCATAGGGAGTCCAGTTTCGATAAAGAGTATCGCTGACTATATTACATCATCGGGACGCAGAATCTCTCCTAACACCGTCAGCGATTATGTGGAGGCCTTGATCGAGCCGTATGTTTTTTATCCCGCGGAGCGGTATGACATCAATGGTAAGCAATTACTGACGCAAAACCGGAAATTGTATATTGTTGATCTTGGCCTGCGTAGACATTTGGTTCCTAAGCAGAATTACGATCTTGGGCATTCTCTGGAAAATCTTGTATACCTGGAGTTGCTTCGAAGAGACTGCAAAGTGATGATAGGAAAGGTGGGCAATACAGAGGTGGATTTCGTTGCCCAAAGAGGGGATGAAATTGCATATTACCAGGTAACGGCCTCGCTTACCGATGAGCGCACGTTCAACAGAGAATTTGCTCCGTTGAAAGCGATCCGGGATAACTATCCGAAAACTGTTCTTACTTTGGACAGGTTTTCACTCGGAAATTATGACGGCATCAATGCGATCAACGTAGTGGACTGGTTTTTACAGGTTTATGACCGACCATGAGTGAGCTGTTCAGCATTTTGACAGGAATGTCGTCGGGACCGATATACGTTTCGTCTGCGGGAATGAATCGTTTTTCACCGGGCCTTTCCTAAAAGATTTCCATCCCCGGAGGGAACGGCGGTTGCAAACCACAGGATGTCGCTGACGGTGCGCTCCACACCGAAGTCAATATAGTTATAGGGCTCGCCGCGGAAGACGACTTCGCCGGTCTGACCGCCATCGAGGCAGTAGGCGGTCCGGACGGGCTTTTCCG
>CAZMXF010000416.1:0-2708 GCA_964570015.1 uncultured Oscillospiraceae bacterium
TGTCAAACGGCGCTCTCTTCACCTATGAAGGCGGAATGCGGCATGACTTTGACCTCTTTGGCAGCTATTGCGCCTTCTCCGGCAACGGTGAGCCCTGGAAGACGGTCAGTGCGATTCAAAGCGATGAATTTGCCTCACTGCCGGTAGACTGTCTGTTTACCGGTGCCGGATCTCTGAACGACTGGCAGCAGAATTATACCAAGATCGGCTTCGAGCACTTCGTGGAGAAGGATTCCCGCTTTGTGGAAGGTGAAAATGCCTGGAACGTGGACGTCAACGGCGGACACGAATGGAAGGTCTGGTTTACCTGTCTTTATAACGCCATGCAGGTGATGTTCCAGACAATGTGAAATTTGAAATGTTGATTGCGAAATGTGAGTAAAGGAGCTTTTGATGCTTACCGTAAATGACCTCAGCATGCAGTTCGGCCCTTCGGTGCTGTTCAGCCGGGTGGATCTGCAGTTCACTGCCGGCAATTGCTACGGCATCATCGGCGCAAACGGCGCCGGGAAATCTACCTTTATCAAGATACTCTCCGGCGAGTTGGAGCCTACGAGCGGTTCGGTAGTTCTGGCGCCTAAAAAGCGCATGTCCGTCCTGAAGCAGAACCAGAGCCTTTACGACAGCTGTGTCGTGCTGGACACCGTCATCATGGGCAATCAGCGGCTCTATGACTGCGGAAAGGAAAAGGACGCGATCTACGAGAAAGAGGACTTCTCCGACGAGGACGGCATCCGGGCCGCGGAGCTGGAAGAGGAATTTGCCGAGCTGGGAGGCTGGGAAGCGGAGAGCGACGCCGGACGGATCCTGCAGGGTCTGGGTGTGTCGGTGGAGCTGCACGGACAGCTGATGAGCGAGATCGATCCCCGTTTGAAGGTCAAGGTTCTGCTGGCACAGGCGCTTTTCGGGCATCCGGATGTCATTCTTCTGGACGAGCCGACCAACAACCTGGACCTGCAGAGTGTCGTCTGGCTGGAAGACTTTCTGATGGACTATGAGGGAACCGTCCTCGTGGTGAGCCACGACCGCTACTTCCTCAACAATGTCTGTACCCACATCGTCGATATCGACTACGGCAAGATCAAGATGTATGTCGGCAACTATGACTTCTGGTACGAGTCGAGCCAGCTGATCCAGAAGCTGATTCGGGACCAGAACAAACGGGCCGAACAGAAGATTCAGGAACTGCAGACCTTTATCGCGCGCTTCTCCGCCAACCGGAGCAAGTCGCGGCAGGCCACCAGCCGCCGCAAACTCCTGGACAAAATCACTGTCGAAGAGCTACCTGCCTCCGGACGCCGCTATCCCTGGGTCGGATTCAAGGCGGACCGTGAGCCGGGCAAAGACCGGCTGTTTGTGACGGAGATCTCCAAAACCGTCGACGGGGTAAAGCTGCTGGACAAAGTCAGCTTCATCGTGGGCAAGGAAGACAAAATCGCCGTCATCGGCCGAAACGAGCTCGCCGTGACGATGCTGTTCCAGATTCTGATGGGGCTGGAGGAGCCGGACAGCGGCACCGTCAAGTGGGGTGCCAGCATCCAGCCTTCCTATTTCCCGAAGGATCACAACGCCTTCTTTGACAGCTTCGACCAGGATCTGATCGAATGGATGCGTCAGTTCTCCGAGGACAAGCGCGAGAGCTATCTCCGGACCTTCCTTGGCCGGATGCTTTTTTCCGGGGATGATGTATACAAGCCGGCGAAGGTCCTTTCCGGCGGTGAGAAAGTCAGATGTATGCTGAGTCGTATGATGCTCTCGGGGGCCAACTTCCTCGTGCTAGACCAGCCCACCAACCATCTGGATCTGGAAAGCATCGCAGCGCTGAACAACGGGTTGGAAGCCTTCAAGTACAACGTAATCTTCTCCTGCCATGACCACCAGCTGACCCAGACTGTGGCCAACAGGATTATTGAGATTAAGGAAGACGGAAGCATTGCCGACCGGCTCTGCACCTATGACGAATACATGGATCTCATCCATGAGTAAGGGAGAGAAAAGGACGATGAAAAAAGCGATCGTGAGCGTGTTTGCCAAGGACGCGCGCGGCATCACCGCTTATGTGACAGCCCTGCTTGCCGACCGGGATATCAACATTCTCGACATCAGCCAGACGCTGATGCAGGAATACTTCGCGATGATCATGCTGGTGGATCTGGAGGCCTGTCCCCTGCCGTTTCATGAGCTTTCGGACTGGCTGAAAGAACAGGGCGAAAAACGCGCGCTCGACATTCACATCCAGCGGGAAGAAATCTTTGAGGCAATGCACCGCATATGAGCTATCTGATGAACAGCAGTGAGATCCTGCAGACGATCCAAATGATCGATCAGCAGCATTTGGACGTGCGTACCGTAACCATGGGTATCAGCCTCCTGGACTGTGCGGCCGATACCACAAAGCGCTGCGCCGGGAAAGTGTATGACAAGATCTGCCGCTGTGCTGAGCACCTGGTGCCGGAATGTGAGACGATCGAACAGGAGTATGGGATTCCCATCGTAAACAAGCGGGTGTCGGTGACGCCGATCTCCCTCGTTGCCGCGTCCTGCGCGGAGCAGGACTACAGCCCCATCGCCCTGGCAATGGACAAGGCCGCGGCAGCCGTCGGGATCAACTTCATCGGCGGCTTCTCCGCTCTGGCCCAGAAGGGCTTCACCGAGAGCGACCGCAGGCTGGTCTGCTCGATTCCGACCTCTCTTTCAGAGACCGAGCT
>CAZMXF010000417.1:0-2707 GCA_964570015.1 uncultured Oscillospiraceae bacterium
GAAGCCGCCCGCAACATGGGCGCCAAACCCTTCAAGGTGCTCTGGAAAGTGGTCTTCCCCACCCTGATCCCCACGATGTTCTCGCTGACGGTCATGACCTTTATCACCGGTCTCTGCGCCATGTCCGCACCGACTCTGCTGGGTTATGACTCGATTAACCCCGAGATCGTCCGTCTGGCCGGATCCTCTTCCGCGGACGAAGCGTTCCCGCAGGCCCGCGCGGCCCTGCTCAGCATCATCCTTGCCATGTTCACCATCGTGCTGCTGACGGTGCTCTCGTCCTATGAGCGCAAGGGTCACTACCTCTCCGTATCCAAGACCAAGGCCAAGCTGCAGAAGCAGAAGATCAACAACCCCGTCTGGAATGCACTGGCGCATATCTATGCCTATGTGCTCTTCATCATCTATATGACGCCGGTCGTGATGATCATCATCTTCTCCTTCCAGACCTACAGCGCCATCCGGCAGAAAAAGCTGGATCTGACCCAATGGACCCTGATCAACTACTACGGTCAGGAGGATTATGAATACCTCACCAGCCGCGGCAAGTACAAGACCCGTGTCGGGTCCATCTCGGGCGTCTTCTCCAACGATGCCACCCTCGGCGGCATCAAGCTCAGCTTTATTCTGTCCGCCCTCGCTGCCGCGCTCGCCTGCGTGATCGTGGTTGTCGCTTGCAACTACATCTTCAAGAAGCGGAACAAGAAGAGCGGTGTGGTTCTGGAATATGCGCTGCTCTTCCCCTGGCTGCTCCCGACAATCCTGATCTGCTATTCCTACCGCACCTACTTCAACAGCGATTCCGTCTGGTACGTGGGAAACCAGAATCTCTACTATGCCCAGAATGTCCGTCTCCTCATCATCATGGCTTATACGGTGACCAAGCTGCCGTTCTCCCTGCGTATGATCAAGGCCTCCTTCTATTCCATCGACGAAGAACTGGAAGAAGCGGCCCGGAACCTCGGCGCCGGCGGTCTGCGCACCTTCCTGAGGGTCAAGCTGCCGATCATATTGCCGAGCGTGCTCGCGGTGTTCGCGCTGAACTTCAACGCGCTGTTCACGGAGTACGACATGTCCGCCACCTTTGCCAGCACCTACGGCACCAGCTACGCCATGGTCATCCAGGCCATGTGCGCCGAGGAAGGCCTGTACGGTTATAATGTCAATGCCTCCGGCCGCCGCTGCGCGTCCACTGTGTTCATCATGATCGTCTCCGGCATCATCCTCTACCTGGTCTACGGGGTCGGTGCCCGCGATCTGGGCGAACGGCTCGAAGCCCGGGATCGCCGCCGCAAGCGTCGGGAAAAGATCGCTTCCTTCTTCGGCAAAAGCGAGAAGAAAGCCGCCTGAACGTCCCTGATATAAAAGTGAAAGGACAGGATCGTTCCTATGATGATCCTGTCCTTTTCTTATGCGTTTCTCCCGCTTATTAGTCTCTCGTCGGGACGATCTCGAGCCAGTAGCCGTCCGGGTCCATGATAAAGTAGATGCCCATCTTTGGATTCTCCATGCAGATGCAGCCCATCTCCTCATGCTTTTTGTGAGCCGCCTCAAAGTCGTCGGTGCGGAAGGCCAGGTGGAATTCCTCTTCCCCGATGTCGTACTTCTGCGGGTGATCCTTCAGCCAGGTCAGCTCCAGTTCAAAGTCCGACTCGTCATTGCCCATGTAGACGATAATATGTTCGTCACTGGTTTTCCGCCTCAGCTCCTTCAGTCCCAGCGCCTCCTCATAGAAGCGCATCGCCTTGTCCAGGTCCGCTACGTTGTAGTTTTCATGGACCATCTTGAATTTCATGGTGCATCTTTCCTTTCCCTTGTATTTTCATCTGCGGTAAGTGCGATCACGGTGCCGCGCAGCAGGTGCCCGGCAGCAAAGTCTTCCATACTCATCACGCTGTCCTCCAGACCGTCCGTCACGTTGAAGAAGCGGAACCTCCCGTCCGGCCGGCGTACAAAGCTGATGAAGTGCGGCTCGCGGCCTTCCTGATAGCGAAAGATCCCGGCAAAGCTCTCCTTCGCCGCCTGTGTCGCTTCTTCCCGGCCTGCGGTTTCCCGGTAATCGGGAACATACTTCGCCAGATAGTTCCTCATGATCCGCATCAGGGTCGGCCCGGGAAAGCGCAGCGTATGCATGGCATCCATCTCCTGCCGTACCTCATCCCAGTCGGTCTCCTGGCCGAGGGCATGGCGGAGATTGTAGGCGGCGATCCAGCCGCAGCCGTTGATGTCCGCCCGCATGCCGCGGTAGCGGACAGAGGAAAAGCAGTCCTGATCAATGATATAGCCGTCTGCGGAGATCCCCTCCGCAGGAACCAGAAGATGTCGGTCTGTCATAGCTGCTGTGCTGTATGCTCCTGATAATTCTGATAGAATTGATATGCCTGTTCGGCATAGCGGGTGATGTGGGGTACGTTCCCGTTGTAGCGGGTAAAGGTCTGTTTGATCTCCTCCGGGGAGAAGTCCGGCGACGCCTGTTTTCCCGTGCGTTCTTCGGCACAGGAGCGCAGGGTCAGGGCACACATCTCGATGTTGAAATGCCGGTCCCCGTGCAGGCGCTTCCAGATGAGCCAGCGGTCGTCCGGTTCGGCTTTGTCCAGACGGCGATCCGGGTTCAGACCAAAGTCCTCATAACGCGCTATCCCCCGGTCTGCGGCGAAGTTCAGCGAGTCAATCGCACAGAAGGCATAAATCTGTCCCCAGCCGGTGG
>CAZMXF010000418.1:0-2702 GCA_964570015.1 uncultured Oscillospiraceae bacterium
TGCAGGCCTATGCCGAGCAGTACGGCTGGAAGCTCATCGACGACAGCAACCGCAAGCAGCTGTTCATGGAAATGGTCGAGCAGATGGACATGAGCTATTCCTATAAGCCGGTGCTGCTGAAAGCGATCCTGACCTATGCGGACGCTGCCGGGCGCGTAAAGATCAGCGACATCGTCTCCTATTTCCGCAGCTTCTACGAATCCCGCCGTGCTGCCGGACTGAAGGTGGAGAAAGCCAACAGCATCTATGCCAAGGGGGACTATACCGACAAGGAAGCAGAGCGAAATATCCTCTCCAACCCTTTCAAACGCTTCGAGGACATGAACATGATGCGCCACACCAAAACCCTGGGCATCATCGAGGTGGACGGCACGGTTTGGAAGAAGCTGAGCGAAGAAGAGAAGAAGCAGATTGACGTGTTATGTAAAAAATTAATAGAAAGTTATTACCAAAGAATAGCAGCCAAATAGGATAGAAATAAAATAGATATCAGATTTCACGAAAGAATAAAGGAGGCAAAATGGCAGTAAGTTTAAATGCAATTAAGCGTCCAATTGCTTATGATACAAGGATTGACTACTATATTGATTCTTATAAATTCGCGGGAGAGTTAATTCTCTCACTTCAATTATCGGTTTTGTTACCAAGTTTGAATGAATGCTATTGCGTAGAGGTTGACAAAGGAGCTTTTCAGTGCGACTTTCTTAACCAGAAACGCCGAGTTGTGATTGCTGGAACAAGGAATTGGATTTCTGACTTAAAAAAAGAGAAAATTAGAGATTATTCCATAGGAACAGCCAACTGCTACACGTCCCTTGTCATAGCCATCGAGATAAAGAAAGAAGAAATATCTTCATGTATCAATATGTTTTCGATTGATGCAGAGGGATTAACCAGATTATCTGAGGACATCCTCCAAAATGCATTAGAGATTACGTTGTACAGATACAACGAAAAAACTAACGGGTCATCTTTTTTAACACCATCAGTTGAAGAGTGTGACAGAATCGATATTGGTTTTTATATTAATTTCATCGAAAAACGCTTGCATAGATGTCACTTTATCCCATTTCATTTCCCGCTAGTTGGAACGTCTGAAATACCTATCGATAAAGAGGCTTTTGCACAAGAAGTACATAATTGGAGGTATTTCTTTAGTAAAGCATCGTACGACTACAAAACAAAGAAATACCTTGATAGCATTATCGCAGCAGCAATTTCAATTGAGTCCTATGCTTGGGAGATAGTTTGTTCTTCCTTAGAAAATGATGAAAAGATCGAGGAATACACTTCAATAAATGATGAAAATGGAGAGAAGCACCATCTATCAGCTACGCAACTCTATAAAAAACTAAAGGATGATGGAAAACTAAACACAAATCTAAGTAAAACAAAAATAGAATCGTTTGTTCAAACAATCCTTAACCCAAGGAACGATATCATGCACGGGAAAAAAACAGTAGCTATTTCTTGGAAAGAAATAGCTACCAAGGTCAATTCAACATTAACAAGTTTCTATCAGAATCTTAATGAGCCAACAGATGAAGTTGTTTTTTTAGAAGCAACTTCATTTAATGAGGACATTGTGTACAGAGATTATGTCCTTAAATGCCGAAACAATTCATTTGCGTCTCCAGAATTAATGAAAAATGAATCTGAAGAAATGATTAGGCGTTTCCCCCAAATGGATTTACCACGAATCCAAGAGATTAAGGCTCTTCTAGAAATGAATTTCGTTGAGGAGGCTGAGAGAAGAATTAGTTCACTGTTTTCGGATATACACGATCCATGCTCCACTGCAGTGGACTTGTGTAACGAGTTTATAAAAACCAACAACATTGATATCGGTATTCGTCTTTTCACGAACATAGGACAATTAGATATTCGAGCGGCAACTGCATTATCAATTCTGTATTTGCGAGATTATCAAAAAAATAATAATGTTAAAAGCTTGGAAACAGCACACAGTATTAGCGGAGTTTGTTTGCAAGGCAGCACTAAAAGCATCCTCGCAACTGTAATAGCACGCGAGATTGCGATTGAGATTTCTGATAGAAATAGCGTTGAGGCGTTGTCAAAGGAACTTATAGATTTAATTCAAAGTGATTATGCTTTCCCACTATATTGTGCAGAATATGCGATCAACACGAAGAATTACTCTGATGCGATTACATTTTTAAGCACTTGCGTTGATCGTTTTTCTAATAGTATTCACTATGGATTAAAGATAGATTTTTATTTTATAAAGTTTGATATTTCGGACATTAACAATCGTATCAAAAATGCTTTATCTATTTGCGAGCAAGAAGGATTCAGTATTCCATATTCTAACGAGATTACAGTTAAAATTGAGGAAGCGACTCACAAAAAGAGATCGGGGTATTATATAGTTACAGATATTAGCAGTATGGGAAAAGGCGAAATGCCGCTAGGGAACCTTATTTATAAAGACCTGCCATTTATTCCTGGTGGATACTTTATCTTTAAATAGCACATGAAATGACAGCACCGCAGGAACTCCCTGCGGTGCTGTCATTTCACTTCCGGTTCTATGTCTTTGAACAGATCGTCATTGAAAAAATCAATGATCGTGATCCCCAGGCCGTCGCACAGCTTTTGAAGCGTGGAGACGGTGGTGCTATTGTTACGGCCGCCGACCACATTGTTCACGGTGGACTGCGTGACGCCGCTGATCGTGCTCA
>CAZMXF010000419.1:0-2690 GCA_964570015.1 uncultured Oscillospiraceae bacterium
GGATGCTGGCCGCAGTGCTGGCGCTTGTGCTTCTGGCAGGCTGCGGCATGGCTGCTGGACCTGCCGCTTCGGCGAGCGAGGTGTCGACAGCACCCACAGATGATAACGCCATCCGCGTCACGAATGTGGACGAACTGCTGGCCGCCATCGCCCCGAATACCGTCATCGAGCTCGCTGCAGGTATATACGATCTCAGTACTGCCTCAAATTACGGCACGGATACGCATAGCTCCTTTTACTCTTGGAACGGCGTCTACAGCAACAACGAAGATGCAGCGGAGTTGGTCATTCAAAACGTTGACGGCCTCACCCTTCGTGGAGCAGGACTTGAAGCAACTACGATTGCTGCCGTGCCCCGCTACGCAAACGTCATCCGCTTTGTCGGGTGTAAAAATCTCACTTTGTCCGGTTTCACCGCAGGACATACGACGGAGCCCGGCTTCTGCATGGGCGGCGTGCTGCGTCTGGAAAACTGTCAGGCAATCAGCGTTGACTCCTGCGGGCTCTTCGGCTGCGGCACCATCGGCGTCGATGCGCTGGACTGCAGTGATCTCACGGTCACCGCCTCCCGGATTTACGAGTGCAGCTGCAACGCCGTTGCCCTGAGCCGGTGCCGGAACGTGCGCGTGGAAGATTGCGACATCGACAGCCACGGTGTCCGTGCCGGACAGGGTGAAGCGATGATGCTCTTTGCGGCCGATTACTCCGAAGGCTTTATCATCCACGGCTGCCGCATTCACGACAACGCCACGCAGTATCTGCTGCGTTCCTATTACTCCAAGAACACCCTGTTTCTCTCCAACGACGTCCATGGCAACCGCATTACGACCAGCATGTTCCTCTTTGACCAATACCCGGCCGTTGTGGATGGCAGCCGCTTTGAGACGAATGATTTCCGCTTCTGGGTGACCGACCATCGCTTCGACCCGGTCGACGTCAACGGCAAGCCGCTGGAGGCTGCTGAGCTCAACGAGATGACCCTGCGCGACATTGATCCCGACATCGCCGTGGCGCCCGTCGAAGCGGAGAAAGCGGCGGAGGTACGCCCCGGCGGGGAAATTGCCGTCACGACCGTGGACGAATTCCTCAGTGCCATCGGCCCTGACCGCACCATCGTCCTCGACGGAGAGGTCTTCGATCTCTCTACTGCTTCCAGCTACGGTTTCGGCGCCGGGGAGTACTACTACTGGCATGAGAGCTACGACGGTCCCGAGCTCGTGATTCAGAACGCCGACGGCCTGACCATCCGGGCTGCGGCAGATGATGTGAAGGCCACCACCCTCGCCGCCATCCCGCGCTATGCGAATGTCCTGAACTTCTCTGACTGTGAAGATCTTGTGCTCACCGGCTTTACGGCTGGTCACACGAAGGAACCCGGTGCATGCTCCGGAGGAGTGCTTTCGTTCCAGAACTGCGGCGGCATCCGGATTGAGGGAATGCGTCTGTACGGCTGCGGCATCCTCGGCATCCAGGCGTCCCAGTGTACTTCGATCGACGTCAGGCGCACAGAGATTTACGAGTGCAGCCAGGGCGCGGCGCAGTTCTTCCAGTGCGACGGCCTGAATCTTCTCGACTGCGACATTCATGATGTGCCTTCCCCCGCGTTCCGTTTCACGGAGTGCGGAGACAAGACCTGGAACGGCACGCCGGTCGACGGCCTGAGCGGCATGTACGACGTGGATGAAAACGGGAACCTGGCCGCGTTTGAATTCCCCCGCGAGGATCAGGATGATCACTTTGGAGCAGAGAATCTGGTGAATCCTTTCGCTGAGGAGCAGAACGTTATTTATGGGTCGGATACATCGCAGGGCAGCTTTGCCGAGTTTATACAGCAGGCAATCGTGAATGACGACTGGGAAGCCCTGGCAGACCGGATCGCATTCCCGATCCAGTTCTTTACCACCAACTACAGCTTTGTGATCCACGACCGCGAAGAGTATCTGAAGATGGTACAGGATGGATACTTCACAAGCCCGTTCTTTGAGGAGACCTTCGGGTTTCATCAGCGGATTTCTGAAACAGATCCGACAGTATTTGGTTCCTGTGTCTACGGTAACACCTGCCTTGGGCATTTGATTGCCTTCACCTCTGCCGGAAATACTGCTACAGAAGACAATCTGTATATCACAGCAATCTCCGTTATTACGCCGCTCTGGCCCGGAGTATCCGTCGCAGAGGCGCAGGCACAAGCGCAGGTCCCACCCACGCCTCAACTGTAATATATGACTTTGAGCGCTTCTTCACAATGAAGAGGCGCTCTCTTTATGCCCGGAAAGCTTTGTTTTCGCTATACTATCACACGATGAAACCAAGCAGCACTAGCCTGGGTTCACTTTGGGTTCAAAGTGTGCTTGTATCAATTTTGCTCGGATTGGGGAAATCTTGTGGGCCGATTTGATACAATCACATGAAAGCGCATACAAGCTGAAAACCGCTTGAAATCAGGCGCTTTTCCGAAGTACCTGATTCTTTAATGCCGTTTGACAGGACAGTTTTGCTCATCTACGGCCAGGGATGATTATATGCTCAGAGGCTGGGTGCATATAAGCACACGATAAATCGTGTGCTTGTTCAATTGTGTGCTTGTTTGCACCCAGAGTAACGGCCAGACGCAATGCGGTCGTCGAGCAGATCGACCAGATCATGATCCAGAGCAGGAAGATCGAGCGGTTCATCGAGAGCGTGAAGGC
>CAZMXF010000420.1:0-2014 GCA_964570015.1 uncultured Oscillospiraceae bacterium
ACCATCAGATATAATGATATCATTCTTTTCACAGCGTAGGCCTCCCCTGATGTTTTTCATGTTCATAGATTCAGATCTACTTTATCATATGCGCTCTCTCCTTGCAATAATAATTAGGGTCTACTGAAAAACAGGATAAACAGTCAATGCAGAGCACATAGTGTCGTTGAAAAAGAGTAGTTGCAGAAAAGTGCGCAAAAGTTCCTGGTATACTCTTTTCCAGGCATTCATCATAAGGATGGAAAATCCAGCTTCTGTCTTGGAAGTCTCATCCAACTTGGACATAATCCGGCTCAATCCATATCTTCGCTTTGCCGTTCCATTCTTTCCTTCAATTACATTCCGGTCACAGGCATCCTGGTACATCTGTGCTTCGTTCTCTTCTTTTGCTGCTTTGCTTTTTCGCCCTAATGCCGGACCGGATAAGCGTATTCCTCTTGCTTTGCAATAGTTCCTGTTATTTCTTGTTTGGTAAAGCTTGTCTGCCAGAACTGCGATCGGGTAGTATCCACATCTTCGAAAGTAGTTTTCAATCACAGCTGGAAGATCATTGCCTTCATTGAAATTGTTCCAACAGGTCTGCTCTATGAATGTATATCCGTTTACCACGGAAAGATGAAGCTTCTGTCCAAATTCCGTTGGGTCAGGCCTTTTTCCTCGTACAATGGGACGAATATGTGGCTGCTGCAAGCTGACAATTCTGTCCTCGCATCGATGGGTTCCGCTTTCGTACATTTCCTTCTGCTGCAGATAAACCTTTGGTATCACCAGCAGCCTGTCTTTGAGCCAATATGGAAATATTTCCTCCCAATTTGGTACGAGAAACTGCATCTCATTCAGGCGTTTCGTTGCCTTTTCAATGTAGTCGAGCTGTAGTCCTATTCCCACATGCAACTTCTTTCGAGTCCACTTTTTGGATTTCGAGATGTTGAGAAACGACTGTCGAGCTTTCTTCCTGTTATACGGATACTTGTGCTGCTCGTGAGAAACATACGGCCACAAGAGATCAATAGCGGTTTCCAGGTGCTCTCGGCACTGATTGAGTAGATCAATATCTGTTGGATACTTGATGTCTGCACCTGCTACGGTTGCATCCATGATTAAGGTTCCGGAGTTCGGGTCAGAAATTGTTATTTCTGGAGCCACTTCGGCGCTTCCGCCGCTACCAGATCCTTTCCCTGAATGATTGTTGTTCCGGTCTACATCTCGTATTTCTTCCGGCCATTTTCCAGTGCATATATACTCATTTACCTTGGCAACGAACTCTATTGGGAAACGTTTTCGGAAATGCACCATCATGGATGGATCGAACAGAGGCTCCATGTGAAATTCGTGCAGTCCCAAATAATACTGAACGTACGGGTTTTCCTGGATGTACCGAACTGTGTCCTCATCGCTTAATCTTTCAGACTGTCGCAGACTGACTGCTCCAAAAGCAATTCTGGCAGATATTGCACCTCGTCCTGTTTCCTGAGACATGGATTGCAGATAGTATTCCTCTATGCGCTCCCAAGGCGTAATCTCCGCAAGCTTGACCCATCTGTTTTTGGCATCAAGCTTTCCTCCAAACGGGAGAAAGAAATCTTCTATCGTCAGCTGCTCTTTATTGTCCTTCCGGTACATGAAATCACCCCATAATAACCAGAAAATTGAAGATTTTGCCGGTTTTGGATGACTTCATTATACCATATTCAGAACTATTTGCCACAAATTACTTACAACCTGGCAATAGTTTACACCTTATTCAGTACTTATTCGTTCTAAATGAGGTTTTTCAGCAGGCCCTATTTATAGTAATTGGTTCGAATCAGCTTTAAGAAGCATTAAGCCAATCATAACTGTCCGGATAGAAATAACTTAGAGTATTCTTAACCGCATACTCTTCGGCATAACTGCCCGGCTCTACTGTCATAAAGAAATAATAATCTGTAGCAAAAGCGGATACTCCAATCTTATTAACAGATGGAGGAATGTCAATAAAGTCCAATGCGTCGCAGTTCACAAATGCACTGGA
>CAZMXF010000420.1:2024-2687 GCA_964570015.1 uncultured Oscillospiraceae bacterium
TTGCCTGTTCCTGTATTCTGTGTTAGAATGCATACAGACCTGTTACCTTGTAAAAAACAATCTTTTTTGAAAAGAAGAAATCTCACAGTCAATATAAGCTGATTGATACCAGCTTATATCGTAGAAAGCGGAATAACATTCACTTAATCCATCGAACCAAATCGGCAAAACATGAGGTGAGAACCATGATCGATCCTTCGGAATTCGGTCTGCCTGTACGAGATCCGGAAACCTATATGATACTGGCGGTAATGGATCTCATCAAAGCAGTTGGGAAAAAGGCTCTGCATACCCACGGTGAACTGACAAATGAATATCTGGGGATGATTTCACTCTATGCGATCCGACGATCATATAAATTATATGGGAAAGGTTCACCGTACGGAAGCCTGATCAAACAAGCCTATGATGCTTTTGACCCAGACCATATGAGTGATAGACTGAAACCCTCGCTGACGAACCTGTTACAGGAGTCTTCGGAAAAAGCAGCGCCTGAAGATCGCAAGAATCAGGAATTATCCATCCGTGAGCTGCACTTGCCGGACAGCCTTGTATGCAGACTCAGCAGTGCCGGGATCAAGTCTGTCACAGACCTGCTTATGCTGAACAGAGAGCAGATCAGATATCTCAGGAGTCTGGGAGATGACTCTGCAGATATTATTG
>CAZMXF010000421.1:0-2676 GCA_964570015.1 uncultured Oscillospiraceae bacterium
TCGCGGGCAGCGTGATGGATGAGTTCCGCGAGGCTTTCCGACGCAAAAACGAGGCAATGGCGAAGAAGACCGTCGATCTGAAGGGTCGTCGAATACTGCTTGCCGAGGATGTCGCTGTCAATGCTGAAATCATGATGATGGTGCTGACGATGCGAGAAATCGAAGTGGATGTCGCCGAAAACGGCAGAATCGCCGTCGATCTGTTCAGCGACCACGAACCGGGCTATTATGACGCCATTCTGATGGATATGAGGATGCCGGAAATGGACGGACTGGAGGCAACAAAGGTGATTCGATCCATGGATCGAGCAGACGCGCAGACAGTTCCAATTATTGCGCTTACAGCCAATGCTTTTGACGATGATGTTCAACGCAGCATGCAGGCCGGGTTAAACGCGCATCTGTCAAAACCGGTCGAACCCGACCAGCTGTTTGCGACGCTGGAGAACCTGATCGTCTGATAAACGAATGAAAGTGATTGTGACAGGGACGGTTCTGCTGTCACACATCCGATATCCTCAATCATGAAGCGATAACAGCCGGCTCGCAGTAAGGACTGATCCCCGCTGCGGGCCGGTGCTTTTGTACGCTTCAGAAAACCGAGGAGCTGCATCCGTAAGCAGTTCCCCGGTCTGTCTTACAGTGGGGATAGGAGCGAATGGAAAGAGAATTCAGTTTCTTTTCATCCTATCGATCCAATACGGTGCTAAGATAACACCAGCAAGGCAGGCTTCGCGGCCTGTCTTATTTTATTCATCTAAATCAGGAAGGTTCTTCTTTATGTATTCTGTTTTTTGTTGACAGAGAAAGCGAAAAAGCGGTATGATCTGAACAGATAGAAACACATAGATGCCTCTGGCAGCCACAAAGGGGTGGAGAATGAAAAAACTGACGCACCTTTTGAAAAAATACTGGTTCCTTGCGCTGCTGGCCTCCGGCTTCATGGTCGCGGAGGTCTATGTGGATCTTTACCAGCCGCGTATGATGCAGCTCATCGTGGACGAAGGGATCCTCGGTCTGAGCAGCAACGGGGTATCGAACCTTAATCTGGTTATCTCGACGGGGATCCGCATGCTGCTGATCGTACTGCTTGGCGGGCTTTGCGGCATCGGCTCCGCACTGTTCACCAATATAACCGGTCAGAGCTACGGCAACGACATCCGAAAGGCCTGCTTTGAAAAGGTCATGCGTTTCAGCTTCGAGCAGACGGACGACTTCTCCACCGGCTCGCTGATCACGCGCATCACCAACGATGTGACGCAGCTGCAGCAGCTGGTCATGCAGCTGATCCGCGGCCTGGTGCGATGCCTGATGTTCTTTGTCGGCGGTACGGCGGCGCTTCTGAGTCTGGATCTGAGCTTCGGCGTCATCGCCGCCTGCGCTTTCCCACTGATCCTGATCGACATCGTGTTCGTCGTCTGGCGCACCAATCCGCTCTTCACCGTTTTGCAGGAGAGTCTGGACAAGCTCAACGGCATCATCCAGGAGAATGTGGCGGGCATCCGCGTCGTCAAGGCTTTCGTGCAGGAAAAGCGAGAAAAGGAGCGTTTTGACGAGGCAAACCGTCATCTGGTGGACACGCAGTTCAACGTGCAGATGATGCTGTCCTTCCTGCGGCCGGTGATGAACATCGTGCTGAACATTGCGATCGTCGGCATTCTGTATGTGGGCTCGGTGCAGGTGCGGCAGGGCACAGTCGCCCCCGGCATGGTGATGGCGGCCATCACTTACATCTCCCAGATTCTCAACGGCATGATGATGCTGGCCATGATCTTCCAGACGCTGTCCCGAGGCCTGGCCTCCGCACGGCGTCTGGGTGAAGTTCTGGATACGGAGTCCGACATTGTGCGCGATCCCGCGCTTGACGCGTGCTTTTCCGGCGCACGAGGCTCCGTCACATTTGAAAACATCAGCTTTGCTTACACTCAGAGCGAGAAGCCGGTGCTGCGAGGCATCTCTCTGGAGATCGCACCCGGGGAGACGCTGGCTGTCATCGGTGCCACCGGCTGCGGGAAAACCACGCTGGTGAACCTGATTCCCCGCTTTTACGACGTGACAGAGGGGCGTGTGCTGGTGGACGGAGCGGACGTCCGCTCCTACGATCCGGCCGCGCTGCGGGAGAAGGTCACCGTATGCCTGCAAAAGAGCGAGCTCTTCTCCACCACGATCCTCGACAACATCGCCATCGGGAAGCCCGGCGCCTCTGAGGAGGAAATCGAAGCTGCAGCAAGAGCCGCACAGGCGGACGCCTTTATCCTGCAGCAGCCGGCGGGATATGACACCCCAGTGGCCGAACGCGGCATGAGCTTATCAGGCGGGCAGCGCCAGCGCATTGCCATTGCCCGCGCGCTTTTGAAGCGCAGCGAGATCCTGATCTTTGATGATTCCACCAGCGCGCTGGATCTGAAAACCGAGGCAAAGCTCTACGAGGCCCTGAACCGGGACTACACGGACGTGACGAAGATCATCATTGCCCAGAGAATCGCCTCTGTGCAGAACGCGGATCGCATTGTGGTACTGGATAACGGAACAGTTGCCGCCTGCGGCAGCCATAAGGAACTGATAGAGACAAGCCCGCTGTATCGAGATATCTATGACTCCCAGCTCAGAGAGGAGGCGGCGGTATGAGCGAAGTCAGATCCAACATCGCCCAGCAGGGCTTCGGCCGCCGCGGCC
>CAZMXF010000422.1:0-2676 GCA_964570015.1 uncultured Oscillospiraceae bacterium
ACCAAATGCTGAAGCCTGCAAAAATCGGGGCGATTTTACTTGTTGCCGCTGTGATCGTGGGAGTCCTGGTAATGGTTTTGTCTTCACCCAAAAAGGATCGAGTCGAACCGACAGCGCAACCGACATCGGATCCCGTTCCCGTACAAACCGCCACTGAACCCACACCTGCTCCAACGCTTGAGCTCACTGCCATCAGACTGTATGCCTATGGACGACAGCTGGATGCTGACGGTATCACCTTGTATGTTGGGGACAAGCCGGTTGAGATCTACCTTGATCTCGAACCCGAAGGTCTGAACCTTCCCGTAGAATGGTCTTTCAGCAATCCTGATGCGGTTTCTCTGGAAGTAAGCGATGACGGCATGAAATGCACAGTGACGGTATTGCAGCCTAAGGGGAAAAATGAGCTCAAGGTTGTCTGCCACAATTTATATACCACGATTCCCGTATACTTATGGGAGCGGTAAATAGAAAGGAGCCGAAAATTCGGCTCCTTATTTTATATGATATGTTATAAATCGGTGCTCATCAGCCATTTAACATGTTTGTCCATGATCCTGTTGAAGACTGCGATTACTCTCCCGGTGCCAAACATAGCCAGAAGTGTGCCTACATGGATTCCGATGATGCGGCGGGTAAGGATGAAAGACGCAATAGCCGTCAGGATGACGCAGGAGATATCAACGATGTTTTTAGTCAGTCCGAGTTTTAGGCCGCTGACATCCGAAATGACCTGAACAATGCCGTCCGCGGGATTAGCAATGAGCCTCATATCGAGCGTCATGGCGGCTCCGACTCCTACACAGAAAATGGCAAGAATCAGCAGGGGAATTCTAAGGAACAGCGTGCCGGACGGGGTTGGAATGATTCCGGCAAAGAGATTCATGACCCTGGTAAACACCAGACTTAGTGGCAGCTGAAGAAGATCCAGGATGAAGACCTTTTTCCTTTGCTCCGGCTGCATATCCTGCCTGGCGTGCAGTATGATCTCCGCAATAATACATATGATATATACGATAAGAGATGTATCACCGATAGCCCGGCCTGTGATCACTGAGGCGCAGTAGGCGATGGAAAGAATAGGGGAAAACCCCAGGTTCACTTTTGTGCTCAGCGTCAGCCCGGTCGCCAGAACAATCTGTCCAATGAGATAGAACAGAATTCTTCGTAATTGTCTCATTTTGCCATCAGCTCATTTACTCTTGTTGTCGTGAAATAGATAAATAGACGGCTTATCAAGCCACCTGTGCCGGATCCAGGCTACATTTTCAACCTCTCAAAGAGACTCGAACATCTCTTTTGCCTTTACGAGGTAGTCCGGAATCGGTAAATGCTGAGGACATGCACCTTCACATTGTCTGCACGCAATGCAGTCGGAGGCACGGTGGCCTTCAGGGGCAGCAGAATCATATGCTTCTTTTGCCTCGGCCATCTGCCCGTTTCCAAGCTGCTTATTCATCGCGGCAAATATGTCCGGAATCCGGATCTGCTTCGGACAGCCCTCTACACAGTATTGACATGCAGTGCATGGAATCGTTGAGTAGTTTCCGATAATGCGCTGCGCTTGTCGGATAGCTTCCTGCTCTTCTTCTGTTAAAGGCTTGAAATCCTTCATATAAGAAAGATTGTCCTGCATCTGAGAGACATTGGACATTCCGGATAGCACAGTCAGGATCCCATCCAATGAAGCAACATAGCGGATTGCCCATGATGCGAAGGACATATCAGGGTGAATGCCCTTGAAAAGCTGCTGTACTTCATCAGGAGGCGAGGCTAGGTTACCGCCTTTTACAGGCTCCATAACGGTAATCAGCTTTCCGTGTTTCCTCGCGATCTCATAGTTTGCTCTGGAGGTTACTTTCGGGTTTTCCCAGTCAGCGTAGTTAATCTGCAGCTGGATGAAATCAACCTCCGGATGCACGGTCAGCAGCTGGTCTAGCAGTGCAGGCGTGCCGTGAAAAGAAAAGCCAATGTTTCTGATCAGGCCTTTTTCCTTCTGCTCGTTCACAAAATCCCACAAATGGAACTTGTCATATCGCTCATAGTTGTTTTCCTGCAGCGCATGAAGCAGGTAATAATCAAAATAGCCGGCGCCTGTTCTTTCCAGACTGGTATTAAATTGTTTCTTGGCGGCTCTTTCTGTTGCGGCAATCCTGGCGTTCAGCTTTGTCGCCAATGTATACGTGTCACGGGGATGGCGTTCGACCAAAGCCTTTCTGATAGCTGTTTCGGAACCCGGGTAAACATAGGCGGTATCAAAGTAAGTAAAGCCGGCATCCAGAAACAGATCGACCATGACCTTGACCTGCTCAACATTGATTGCAAAACCCCTCCTGGGAAGACGCATCAGGCCAAAGCCAAGTTTGGGTGTGTCTTTACCATATACTACTGACATAGAATACTCCTTTCACAGAACAGATCTGGTTATTATGTTAGGCTGGTGTTGTCTATAAACATGATATCATAGATTGCCTTGCTACACAATTAATGCTACCTGAAAAGAAACTAAATGAACGTCATGTTTGAAAGAGAGACTTGCCTGGTATCGCAAGTGTGGTACCTCCACGGAGTTCTATAACTCTCTGGAGCAGCGCGGATTCAAGCGTCACAAGCTGAAAACCGGTGTGATCGTCTCCGGTCTCTGCCTGCGTAAGGAAGAACTCTGACCGGGGTGCA
>CAZMXF010000423.1:0-2675 GCA_964570015.1 uncultured Oscillospiraceae bacterium
CAACGGCATGAACTGTCCGGTCTCGGACTGCGGTTCGGTCATGAGCACCGGTCGGCTTCTCAGAGGAGAGGAGGACGTCGTATCTGCCATTTTCCTTTACGCCGTCTGAGAGGACATAAGTACGCGGCGTAACGCTCATTTCTCCCGCATCCGTCCAGGTGGGATTGTCCACATTCTTTTTCTCCGTATAGAACAGGCGATATACAAACGGATCGAGACTCTCCGCGTCGCTGTTGAGGATCAAATCCTGACCGCCGTAAACGTAGTGAGTGTCCTGGCTGGATGAGCTGGGAACGGTTTTCGCAAAATCGCGGACGCTTCCGGTGACGATCTCGCCCACATAAGCGGTCGCTGTGCCTGCTGTTCTGAACTGCTGTTCATAGCCCGATTTCCATTTGACGTTCAGGATCGCTTCATTATTGACAGTAGCCCACTTGCCCTGCGCCATCGCTTCATCGCGGCGGTGCTTTGTGACGACCGTGATATTGCTGTTGACGTCTTTGTTATGCTCGGTGCTCCACTCATCCAGCTTGGGAGCAGAATATACGACCGAGCCGTCGTGGACGGTGTTCTCGCTCCATTTCAATTGATAGGGCTGGTTGCTGTTGTAATTGTTTGCGTTCAGCGTCCATACGACGTAGAAATACTCGTCGGCGTCGGAGGGCTTCTCGCCCCAGCTATCGTTCCAGCTCAACGTCGCGCTCGCCTGCTCCTTATAAACGGAGGTCTGAACGTCCGTATGCAGCTCTACTTTGAGATTTCTCTCCTGGAAAGTGGTATAATTCTCCGCCCCTTCTTCTTTTATCTCGACCTTAACGTTGAAGGTTTTCTCGAAATACCCTTTACATACGCCGTTTTCATCGACATAGCCGCCGGGAACCTTCATCGGGTCGACGGTATAGACCGGTTCGAGGACCGTACTCTTAAAAACTGTCGCGTTAGCAAAGAAATAGCCGAAAACCAGCTATTTCCTCGCATTTCTCGCTTTGAAATTCATTTTTCTCTCGGTCGCCCGTCATTTCGAGCGGCCGATTTTTTGCTTTCTGCGGCCTTTTCTAGCCCTTGCTCCCCGAGAAATCGTTCACTTTCAGGGGCAATCGTTCACTTTGCCGGGCAATTGTTCACTTAGTTTACATAATTCAACAAAGGATCCCTGAGATCTGGTGTGCAATTATATCTACTTGCTCTTCCGTATTGTCCATTCCCAATGTCACTCTGATGGTGCCGTGTGCATAATCATCAGATACATCAATGACCTGAATAACATGAGAAAGCACCGCGTCTTTTGAGTCGCAGGCGGAGCCTGTAGCGACTGCTGTGCCCATCAGATCCAAACGATGCAAGAGAGCTTCTCCATCGGCGCCCTTAAATGAAAGGCTCAGGCTCCCTGGAATTCTGTAACGGCTTCCATTTACGAGAAAGTCAAGATCTAGTGAATTTAGTTTAGAGATTAGTCGATCAGAGAGTCTGGTGAGATACTCTGTTTCCTGAGATAAATGGTCAATGTGCTCTTTTAGCGCAACAGCCATGCCGACAATACCGGCCACATTTTCCGTGCCGGCACGCATGCCTCGCTCCTGGCCTCCCCCGTCGAGTAAAGGAACAAGCGGAGTTCCGTTGCGAATGTACAAGAACCCAATCCCTTTTGGCCCATTAAACTTGTGAGCCGAGGCGGATAGCATGGGGGCTCATATGAACACCAACACAACTACAGAGCTGCAACTCGTTCCAATCGAGAAGCTGGTGCCCTATGCAAACAATGCCCGCACCCATTCCCCGGAGCAGATCAAAAAGCTGCGTTCCTCTCTTCGAGAATTTGGATTTATCAATCCTGTCATTATCGACCGTGACTATGGCGTAATTGCTGGTCACGGTCGTATTCTTGCTGCCCAGGAAGAAGGCCTTGATAAGGTCCCCTGTGTGTTTGCCGACCATCTTACCGAAGCTCAGAAGAAAGCATGCTTGTTTTTTTATGTCTCTGTTCGGCCGGATTGCTGCTTGCCAACAAACTCCGAAGGCGTTTTCCCGTACTCCTTCCGAAAACATCTGTTGAAATAACTCGCGTCTAAACAGCCGCATTCGTAGGCGATTTCCGCGATAGTTTTGGTATCCCCTCGCTTTAGCGCTTCCGCAGCTTTCTGTAAACGGATTTTCACCAGATAGCGGACAGGCGTCGTTCCGAGGACCCTTTGAAACAGACGAAGGCACGAGCTGACGCTGATATTGGCGCTGTCTGCGATGTTCTCAATCGTGATGACGGAATCGTAGTTCTGCTCGATATAAGACAGAGCTTTCTTGATACGTAGTTCATCCCGACGGTATTTTTCGGAATCACGGAACTCCACTTCCATCTCTGCCGCATGATTACAAAGAAGACTGAATGCCATGCCAAGGCAAAAACGAACCTGCAAAAGATAATCTTTCTTATCGTATGCTCCATAATCCCATGCGAGGTCAGCCAGCCGCAAAATCTCCTTTTGCCACGGCACGGAGGGAATCAGTCTCACAAACGGCAGACTATGGTTCTGCAGAATCGGCTCCACATACTCTGTCCACGCGAGCTCCTGTTCTCTCGATATGACGTCGGGGCTGAATACCAGGGCGTGCTGATGCCCGGTAGGAGTCTGGAGCGATGCCGCATGCAGGACTCCGCGATTCGAAAAATAGCCCTCACC
>CAZMXF010000424.1:0-2670 GCA_964570015.1 uncultured Oscillospiraceae bacterium
CGAGCAGCTCTGGAATCGAAAAGAAACGTTTGAAAGCCGAATCATAGCCTACACACCGGAAGTCATGATGATGGAATGGACGTTTCCCAATGCCGGGCATGTCATCCCTCTCCATGACCATTACCATGTGCAGATGTCATATATCCTCAAAGGGTCCGCAAAGATCATCCTGGCAGACGGGACAGAAAAGCTTTGCAAGGCCGGTGATGCAGCTGCATTCGCCCCGAATGAGGCCCACAGCGTGATTACGGCAGAACCGGATACCGTTATCATGGATGTCTTCACACCGCTCAGACTGGATCATCTGGCAAATCACAAGCAGGAGGTGAAATGATCATGCAATTCCTGGTAAAAGCCCATGACGGCGAGAATATGCTGGAGAAGAGGATGGCTGTCCGTCCCCGGCATCTCGAGGGGATGGCAAAGCTCGGTAAACACATTGTCTGCGCAGGGGGGCTGCTGGACAATGAGGGGAAAATGAAAGGCTCCGTGCTGGTGTTGGAGTTTCCCGACCGTGCCGCTTTAGATGAATACTTAAACAATGAACCTTATGTGGTGGAAGGCGTCTGGGAAAAAATCGTTGTTGAAAACATGAATGTTGTAATCATGAATGGGGAAAAAGTTCGATAAAGCACAACGAAACCATCGGATCCGAAAGGCATTTTGTCTGATCTCTTTAATCTGATTACACAGGGAACGAGTCACATATATTTTAGGGATATGAGACAGAATCAATAATATACTTATAAAGGAGAGAGACAAATATGGCATTTACTCTTTTTGAACGCTGGAGCCCGGAGTATGCGCTGAACAACGCATTCGATGATATGCACAAATCCGGGTTGGACGGCCTGAAAAAACATCTCACGGCGAATGCACTTAAAACGGTTGAGGGCTTTGAAACCCTCTCCGGAAGACCGGAAATTGCGCTGTTCACATCGTCTCTTCTCGGGGGCAACGCGGTCAATGTTCTTTTGGAAAAACTCTCCGAGTGTGAGTGGACCATCAAAGACGTTATGAAAGGCTCCGAGACCTCCAAAGCGATCATCGGATTCAACTATGAAGACAAGATGGTTGGGACAATCGAACTGACCATGATCAAAGAGGAGAAAATCTGGAAAATTGACAGCCTGGCCATGCCGAAGTTTGACAAGTTCACCTTGCCGCAGGGAAACGGCAATCAGGCTGATGAAAAATAAGGAGATCGTCGTGCTATGAAAAAAAACTTCAGCAAGGAACTGATCGTGCTTTGGCTTTCGCTGGCTGCCTTGATTTGCGCAGCACTCAGCCTGAACTCTTCCCTGAATCTGCTTGCAAAGACAAAAGAAGAGTGAGACATTGAGGTAGGCAACGATGGAAAAAAAGAACCTGATCAGAGATCTGATCGTATTATGGATTTCAGTGACTGCACTGGTATGCGCAGCTCTTAATATGCATGTTTCGCGAAATCTGCTTGGAAAAAAGGATTCGTAAACAAATAACAGGTAAAGAAAAACTGCATCTGACATGTACAGCCGGCCCGTGGGGAGAAGAGAGTTCCGCCACGGGCCGGCGCTTTACAAACGGAGCAGCTTTATCCGGACGGATTGTGAATGTTATACAAAAAAGAGGAGACAATCTTGTCATTACCCACAGTTTACTTTTCCGAAAGAGCATGTTAACATTATAATAGAAAGTCCTATGTAGGACGTACTCACAGCCACCAAAATAAGGAGTAAAGGAGAAACAACATGAAAAAGATCTTAGCACTTGCCCTGGTCCTCACGATGATTGTTGCCCTGGCCGCAGTCGGCGGCACGGCTTATGCCGCGACCCCGAAGTACACGATCACCGCAGCACTCCACACCACGGCGGGCGGAATTGAAGAGCAGACCGTCCAGCGTTTCGGCGAACTCCTGAGCGAAGCCACGAACGGAGATGTCGTCGTTGAGACCTACGGCGGCGCAGCCCTTGGTACCGAAGCCGAGAACCTCACCCAGATCAAGTCCGGCGAGGTGGAATTCGTGCTGTTCGGCGATGTGTTCCTGAGCCAGCTGCTCCAGGACTACAACGCCACTTCCATCCCCTTCGTGTTCGGTGACATTGATTCCGCCGTCGGTTACTGGGAGTCCATCTCCGACACCGTGAATCAGATCTGCAAGGACGACGGCAACATGTACATCGTCGGCCGTCAGTTCCGTGCACCGCGCCAGCTGACTGCCAGCAAGGCAATCGAAACCCCGGCGGATCTCAACGGTGTAAAGCTGCGTGTTCCCGAGACTACCTTCTACCTGAAGGTCTGGGGCGGCCTGGGCGCCATTACCACGCCGGTCAACTGGTCCGAAGTCTTCACCGCACTGCAGACCCATGTCGTTGACGCACAGGAGAACCCGATCGAGACCTACTATGCCGCCGGCCTCTGCGAAGTGCAGTCCCACACCATGTTGACCAGCCACATCAACACGTTCTATACCTGGGCGGTCAACTGCGACTTCTATGATAACCTGCCCGAAGAGTATCAGAAGGCCTTCGATGAGTGCGCAGCACAGGCTCTGAAGGAATGCAACGACGGCCTGATGGAGCGTCAGGATGCTATCGTCGAGAAGATGGTTGCCGAAGGCCACACCATTATCGAAGTCGACAAGGATGCATGGCGTGAAGCCGCGATGGACAGCATCATCGAGTGCGCCG
>CAZMXF010000425.1:0-2668 GCA_964570015.1 uncultured Oscillospiraceae bacterium
TTGCCTTTGCCGATACGATTCGTGCAGCTAAAAAAGAAGTCAAACGCTGCAGCGTTTGCCGTAATTACACCGATCATGAAATCTGCCCGATCTGCGCCAGTGACAGGAGAGACCGCAGTGTGATCTGCGTCGTCTCTGATCCAAAGGACGTCCTCAGCATCGAAAGAGCAAGAGAATATAATGGCTTGTATCACGTGCTGCATGGTGTGATTTCTCCGATGAATCATATCGGGCCGGATGACATCGGGGTAAAAGAACTTCTGATTCGTGCATCCAACGAAGAAGTCCGGGAAGTCATCATGGCGACGAATCCTGACACAGAAGGAGAAGCTACGGCAATCTATATTTCCCGGCTGCTGAAACCCTTTGGCCTGAAGGTGACGAGACTGGCTTATGGGATTCCGGTTGGCTCGAACCTGGAATTTGCGGATGATGCCACACTAACCAGAGCCCTCGAGGGCCGAACAGAAATCTAATAAATAGATCGCTTTGTGCATTTTGGTCAAAATCAAAGAAAGGAGAACGAATGACATCTAAACTGAGAATTATTCCATTGGGTGGATTAGGTGAAATCGGAAAAAACATGACGGTCATTGAATTCGGAAATGACCTTTTACTGATAGATTGCGGTATGGGGTTTCCGGATGAGGACATGTACGGGATTGATGTTGTCCTGCCGGATATTACATATCTCAGAAATAACGCAAGCCGCATCCGCGGTCTGATTATCACCCACGGACATGAAGATCATATCGGTGCGGTTCCTTATGTGCTGAAGGAACTGGATGTTCCGATTTATACAACACCGCTGACAGCGGCCCTGATCGAGCTGAAACTGGAAGAACATGATCTTCTTTACAATACACAGATATTTACAAAGAAAGCCGGATCCGTTTTCCGGATTGGCTGTTTTTCCATAGAATTCATTCGCGTGAACCATAGCATCCCGGATGCCGTAGCGCTTGCTATTAAGACACCGGTCGGAACGATCGTGCATACGGGTGACTTCAAGATCGATCTCACGCCTATTTCCGGCGGCATGATTGATCTGGTGCGCTTTGGAGAGCTTGGGAACGAAGGTGTCCTGGCGCTGATGAGTGACTCAACTAACGTAGAAACACCCGGTCACTCCGCTTCGGAACGCAAGGTAGGGGAGAGTTTTGACAAACTGTTTCAGAACTGTGATAAGCGAATCATTATCACGACCTTCGCCTCCAATGTCCATCGTCTGCAGCAGATCATCAACGTGGCGGCAAAATATCATCGCAAAGTAGCTGTCACAGGACGCAGCATGGAAAATGTCCTCCGCACAGCCATGGTGCTGGGATATATGGAAGTCCCGGAAGGCGTCCTCATGGATCTGGAACAGATCAAATCGCAGCCGAAAAACCGTACCGTGATTATTTCCACCGGAAGCCAGGGCGAAGCGATGTCAGCGCTGTATCGCATGGCGTTTGCGGAACACAAGCAAATTCAGATCGACAGTGGAGATCGCGTCATTATTTCAGCTTCTGCCATTCCCGGTAATGAGAACACCATAAGCCGCGTGATTGATGAACTCTTCCACAAAGGCGCGGAAGTGATCTACGACAGACACACCGATTTGCACGTTTCCGGACATGCGTGTCAGGAAGAACAGAAAATGATTTTGGCTCTGGTGAAGCCGAAATATTTTATTCCTGTACACGGCGAGCACAGGATGCTGGTCAAGCATGCGGAACTCGGGCGGATGATGGGTGTGGCGTCCAAGAACGTTATCATTGCCGAGAACGGTAAGGTGATCGAGTTTACGAAGAAGGGTGTTCTCTGCGAGGACAGTGTGCCGGCGGGAGCCGTTCTGGTCGACGGGAGCGGCGGGATCGGAGAGGTTGGCAGCGTAGTGATGCGGGACCGCCACAGGCTGGCCGAGGATGGCATGATCGTCATTGTGATGACCTATTCCTCCTATGATCACAAGCTTCTGGCAGTGCCGGAAATCCTGACCCGTGGATTTATCTATGTGAAAGACTCCGAGGACGTGATTGAAGAGATGTCCAGAGTTGTGATGGAAACCGTGGAGAGTTGTGATTCACAGGAAATTACGGAGTGGAACAGCATCAAGACAAAAGTAAAATCCAATCTGTCCGGATTCCTCTACAAGACTACCAGACGCAGTCCGATGATCCTGCCCGTTATTACGGAAATCTGAAGCCGGATGCATGGTTTGCCCATTTTCATAAGTATATCTGAATAGAACTCAAAACGGCTGCCTCCCGGGAGGCAGCCGTTTTACAACAGAAAAAAGCTATACCGCTGTGAGAATGTGCATGTTTCGAACGTCCGGGTCTTTGATGTGACTGTTGACATCATAAGCGAGACGTTCCAACTCCGTACTGCAAAGAGAAGTCAGTTTCTGTGCTCTCAGCTGACAGGCAATGCGGTCAGCAATCTCTTCAATGACGGTGGATTTTTCAACTGCTGTCTCCGGGGAGTTCCCGTTTGTCAGCAGATACTCCAGCGACGTTGTCAGATCCGAAAGAAGCGGGAGCTCGCGCATGGCCCGAAATGCCCATTTATAGTATAGCTGATACTGACGATTCAAAAGAAAAACGACGGAGATACAGCTTTTGACGAATTCTGTCACCGCTAACTGCGCAGCAGCGGTCTCACCGTGATCCAGACAGCGCAG
>CAZMXF010000426.1:0-1324 GCA_964570015.1 uncultured Oscillospiraceae bacterium
CAGGAAGCTCTGGACGCTATGGAAGCATGGTCTGCCAACTACTGACGATGACCGATCAGGTAGAGAGCGGGCCAGCCGCTCTCTACCGATTATCTCTGACATCGCCGCAGGATCGGAGGTGATAACCTTATGGAGACAAAACGCGTTCGCGGCGTAGAAAACACGGAACGACAGACCGCGCGGCTGATGATACTCCCCGCAATGGTAGTCATTCTCGGGTTGAACATCTATCCATTACTGTACAATTTCGGCACCAGCTTTTTCTGGAATGATCTGCTCGACAAGAGCAAGCAGGGTTTTGCCGGGTTCCAACAGTATATCGAAGTGTTCTCCCATCCGGGTTTTCTTAATTCCATAAAAATCACCGCATACTTCGCAGCAGTATCACTGCTCGTACAGACGACCTTCGGAACGCTGATAGCGCTGCTCCTGAATCAGGAATTCAAAGGGAGAGGGATCGTCAGGACTATCATCCTCCTTCCCTGGGCTATCCCAAATATCGTGAACGCGAATATCTGGAGTTGGATCTTTAACGCGAATTACGGTCTACTCAACAGGCTGCTGATACAATTCGGGATCACGAACACGGAGATAGTATGGCTCGGGACAGCTTTTTCTGCGATCAACATGGTCATTCTGGCCGACACATGGCGAATGCTCCCGCTGACTGTCATCATGATGCTTGCCGCCATGCAGACTATAGACAAGTCGACAGTAGAGGCAAGCATAGTCGACGGAGCAAATGCGTTCCAGAGATTCTTTAGGATCAAAGTGCCTCTGATGAAATCGATCATCCTGATACTGCTTATCACAAGGACCACCCAAACGCTGAAAGTGTTCGACATCATTTTCATGATGACTGGCGGCGGCCCCGGAAACGGCACCATGACGATCAGTTTCTATACGTATTATGAGATCTTCAAGAACCTCGACTACGGCGGTGGCGCTACACTGGCAATCGCTATTACAGCTTTGATATTCATCATCTCGCTGATCTATGTCCGAATTATCAATTCAAGGGATTCACTGTAAACGGAGGTGCCCGATGATGAAATCAAATCTACCAGCTCTCACACACAGGAAACTGCATATCGGCAGAACGACAGGGATCTACTTCGCTGTTGTGATTCTGGTCCTTTGGAGCCTTGTCCCGATACTATGGATGGTCTATACGTCCATCATTTCCAAATCGGAATTGCTCACCAGCGGACCGTTGACTCTTCCCGATCACTTTACCTTTGAACGGTATTCAGAGATATTTGAATCCTTCGGAAAGGTCTTCAAAGGAGGTCGGATCTCATCGGTCACGCAGGTCTTTGCCAAG
>CAZMXF010000426.1:1365-2668 GCA_964570015.1 uncultured Oscillospiraceae bacterium
ATCACCATCATTTCAACGATCCTGACACTCCTGATAGGAGGTATTGCCGCATACGCATTTGCTCGGCTCCATCTCAGGCGGAAAGGATTCCTCATGATGGGGATCCTGTTCATACAGATGCTGCCTACAGTAGCGTTGGTCATGCCTCTGTACAGAATGGCTAATCAACTTGGGGTAATCGATAAGCTTCCTATACTAATACTGCTGTATATGTCAAATACCCTCGCTTACGCGATTTGGGTAATGCACGGATACTACAAATCGATCCCTGCAGATCTGGAAGCTGCTGCAAGGATAGATGGATGCTCATACTTTTCAGCGTTCATTCACATCGTCATACCGCTTGCGAAACCCGGTTTCGTAGCTGTCGGACTTCTTGTTTTCCTCTTGTCATGGGATGAATTGCTTTACGCAATGCTGTTCATGACTTCGAAGGGTACGAAGACGTTCACAGTCGCCATGACGGAATTCGCAAACAAGTACGGTGGAATGGACTACCCGTTGCTCATGACTGCGGGATGCCTTGTTACCATTATCCCTATGGTTCTGGTAGCGGTATTCCAAAAGCACATCATGATGGGCTTGACTGCCGGCGGCGTCAAGAATTGAAGGAACTGGAGATGGTTGTATGATAATAGGAGCTGCTGTCGGGTGTTTCACAACACATCACTATGCACCGCCATACGAGGATGCCGTTAGGGCGATCGGTGAACTCGGGTTTGACGGATGTGAATTGATCGCATATACGTCAGAAGATCTGAAGGACTACTATACGTCCGAACGGATCCGGGATCTCAAGTCCATGATCGACGGATACGGCATGAAACTGAGCGAATTCATACTCTACGCCTATGCCGTAGTCGGGTTCCTGGATCCGGACCCGAAGAAGAGGCAGGAGGCCCTCGACTTTTTCAAAAGGGGCCTGGACGTTGCGGCGGAGTTCGGCACGGACATCATCAACACCGTGTCCAACTGGCCGAACGAAATGACGGCGCCGATATCGTATCCTCCGCTGTGGATTCACCCGAATATGAACGGCTACAAGCTGTTCGACCCCAAGCACCGCTTCAGCCTCCCGGAGGATTTCGATGCAACAGCGATATGGGACCGCTACATCGACTCCCTGCGCAAGGTCGTGGAGATGTGCGAACAGTATAAGATCCGTTTCGCTTTGGAAGGTCATGCGAATGTGGTGATCGGCACGACGGACGGGCTTCTGAGGGCGTTCGACCATATACCCAGCCCGTACTTCGGAACGAACTTCGATGCCGCCTGGCAGGAAATGCAGCGGGAGTATCTTCCC
>CAZMXF010000427.1:0-2656 GCA_964570015.1 uncultured Oscillospiraceae bacterium
TGCCTCCGGGGTGGTGTCCTCTTTCAGCAGGTCCAGAATCTCGGCGGAGACATCATTCATCCGCAGCATGCCGTTAAATTGTTCCGCATTGTCTCCGACCGGGACAGCCATATACTCTCCGTCCATTTCCATGACGGTGAATTCATAACGAAGCTTCATTGTTTAAACCTCACTTTTCCGGAATCAAAGAATATCCACGATACGGCGAAAGCCGTATTCGATCGCACCAACCAACAGTGCAGGCAGCAGGGTGAAGATGAAGACCGCGATACCGCCGAAGCTCAGGACGACAGAGCCGATCTTCTCCCCGAGGAGAGCGAGCACCAGCGGGAGGAAAAACCCGACCGGCTGATGAAAGGCATAGATAAAGCGGGAGAGACAGCGTGCATGACAGAACACGATACTCAGTTCCTCTTCGGGATGGACTAGCGCAATACAGGAGATAGCGAAGGCCACGAGACCATAGCCGATCGTGTGGCCGACATAGACCAGTTTCCCAGTGAAGGAGAGAAGCAGAATCTCTGTAATCGCCAGAACCACACCCAGAACCAGGAGCCCACCCCAGAGTAGGGGATTAACCAGAAAGAGACGCTCGGAGTGTCGGCGGAGCAGGGCACCCAGCAGCAGGTAGGGGAGGGCACGCGTGACGGCGTTGGCAGGGATGAAAGCATAACCGAGAAAATTCAGATGAATCAGACCGGCGAATTCCCCGCTGAGGAGCATCAGTACCGTTGTGACAAGAAAAAGCGGAAGAATAAGAAGAGGCAGGTGCCCCCGCACATCCAGCAGCCACAGAAGAACCCAGGCATAAAACAGAGACTGAATGAACCATAGACACTCCCCGGTCTGGAAGGGCCAGACACAGAGCACGACGAAGTTGAAAAGGACACGCTTTGTCAGCACATCACCGACCCAGTTTACGCCCTGCAGAGCGAAGACCAATGCATTCAAACCCAGATAAAAAACGGTCAGAGCGGCAAAGAAAATTCCGGAGGAACGTATTGCCCGACAGAGCTTTTGATGCCGCTCTTCTTGGTTTTCTGTCAGAACAAAGAAGCCGCAAAGAATATAAAAGGCGAGGGGCGCGGCGCGGCAGAGATCCCGCACCGCACTGCCGACTGTCCCCGGAAGACCGAAGGACAGAACACAGACTGCTGGCATCAGAAGAAGTTTCAACCGATCGGCGCCATAGCCGTATAGGGACATCTCTTCCATTGTGTCGTTCATGGCAACCACCATCCGCTTTCATCTTCAGAACGGAGCAGTTCCGGTACAGCGGGAACTGCATTTGCTGCCTGTTCCCGGAGAATTGTCTCCTGTTCCGACTTGTTATTTTGCAGGGCTTCCACTGCTTCACCCGAGGAACGGGAGAGCAGGGGTTCTATCTCGGCCGGAGAAGCCTCTTCGATGCAGCCGTCCCGGATCCGGTAAATCTTCTGACAGAACTTCAGCGCTCCGGGACGATGGGTGGAGATGATGATCGCTTTGTTGGGATGCCGGCGGATGATGTTACGCAGCACAGCTTCTTCCGTCTCCACATCCAGCGCGCTGGTTGCCTCGTCGAGCAGGAGAATCGGCGCGCCGCGTAGTAGCGCCCGCGCAATGGAGAGGCGCTGGGCCTGACCCTCGGAGATGCCCCGTCCGCGCTCTCCGAGAGAACTGTAGATTCCATCCGGCAGTGCAGAGACAAAGTCCCAGGCACAGGCGGTTTGGAGGGCGGACACGATCTCTTCATCGGTGACATCTTCTCGAACGTTTCGAATGTTCTCGGCAATGGTACCGGAAAGAATGGTGTTACCCTGAGGAACATAGGCGAAGAAACGCCGCAGATCTGCATTCACCGGGATGGCCCGACCGTCGGAGCCCGTGAGCGTGACGCTGCCCTCCCGGGGATTCAACATGCCCAGCATCAGGCGCATGAAGGTGGTCTTCCCACCGCCGGAGGGAGAGAGAACAGCAACGATTTCTCCCGGTCCGACGGAGAAGTTCAGATCCTGATAAATCTCCCGATCTTCGGAATAGCCGAAGTGAACGTGGTCGAGTGTCACGGTAAGACCGTCGTCCGCGATTCGGTGCATTGTCTCATAAGATTCTGCGTCATGCTCCTCATGCGGCAGATCCACGAGTTCACGGATTCGATGAGCGGAAACAGCGGAATTCAGCATACCCGGGATGGTGCCGATGAGACTGTTGAAGCGCCCACTGAGACTGCCGCGTTGCTGAAGGAAAAATGCCATGTCACCGTAGAGAATCTGCCCGTTCCACAGGCGGTAGAGACAGTAACCGAAGGCGGCCATCGAGACGGTGGTGGAAACAAGAGTCAGAAGGATGCGGGAGCGGATCTCAAATCGGTTATAATCGAGACTGTAATCCTTGTAGCGCTGCTGCCAGGCGCGGAGCTTGCGCGAGTAGGTACCGAAGACCCCGAAGGACTTGATCATGTCGAAGTTGAAGAAAGTTTCCACCTCAAAGGACATCATACCGGAATTGAGTTCCAGAATACGCTTACGGTATTCCTTCATGCGACGCATAATCCAGCGGCTCATCACCAGCAAGAAAGGAGCGGAGAGAATGGCGATCCAGGCCATAATCGAGTCCATCCGGAAGAGCACCACAAAGGTGACGACGAAGGTATAGATGTTGATGATGAGATTCG
>CAZMXF010000428.1:0-2635 GCA_964570015.1 uncultured Oscillospiraceae bacterium
GGAAGTCCTTCTATGGCCATTCTAGACACTATCGGGCTTGAAAGCAACAAGCTGTGATTCTTCCGGAGTGTTTTGAGCCATCAGTCCGGATTTTTAGAGCCACCATTCCGGTGTTTGAAAGCCATTTATTCCGGTAATCCAGAGCCACTTAGGCTTCTGTTGCATATAATCCTTTATACTGTGATTACGCATCTATTGGTGCGAATACAGATAAAGGAGGTCAAGTTTATGACCAAGTATCGTGAAATTCTAAGACTTAAAAGTCTTGGATTCAGCGAGCGAAACATCGCCTTAAGCTGCGGTGTTTCAAGAAACACTGTCGCCAAAGTTATTACCAGAGCCAATGAACTGAATATCTGTTGGCCTTTAGACTTTGGAATGACAGACAATGCTTTGGAAGATATCATGTTTCCAAAGACTAGGTCAGCAACCAATAAGAGGATGCCTGACTACGACTACATACGAAAGGAACTTCTTCGTAATGGAGTCAACAAAAAACTTTTGTGGGTAGAATACTGCGAGGAATGCCGCATGAATGGCGAAGAACCTCTTATGTATTCTCAGTTCTGCTACTACATTCAGAAGGATGAAGAAAAGCGCAGAGCAACTATGCATATCCCTCGTAATCCAGGGGAGCAGATCGAAGTTGATTGGGCAGGGGATCCTGCACACATCATTGATCCGGACACCGGAGAGATCACTGAAGCCTGGCTTTTTGTTGGTGTTCTGACATACAGTCAGTACACGTTTGTTGAAGCTTTTGTAAATGAGCGCACCAATAACTGGATAAAAGCCCACAATCATATGTTTCAGTTCTTCGGAGGCGTAGCGCCAATGCTTGTATCTGATAATTGCACCACTGCGGTGAATCACGATAAAAGCACCTGGTACACTCCGGCATTGAACACAACCTATCATGAAATGGCAGAACACTATAACATTGCCATAATTCCGGCAAGAGTTCGAAAGCCCAAGGATAAACCAAATGTAGAAGGCTCGGTTGGCAAAATATCCACCTGGATAACCGCAGCACTTCGAAATGAACAGTTTTTCTCATTGGCTGAACTGAATGCAGCCATAAAAGAAAAGCTAACTGCTTACAACGCTCGTAAATTCGAGAAAAAAGAATGTAGCAGGCTCAGTTTATTTCTTGGGGAAGAAATGCCATTACTGGCTCCGTTGCCTGCTACACCTTTTGAACTCTGCGAGTGGAAACAAGCCACTGTACAGTTCAATTATCACATCGCAGTAGATAAGATGTACTACTCTGTGCCTTATCAGTATATCAAAGATAAGGTTGATGTACGTATAACAGAAACAACGATTGAAATCTTTTATAAACACAATCGAATCGCTTCCCATAGGCGTCTTTCTGGTCGTCCGGGCCAGTACTCGACAATCAGAGAACATATGCCGGCAGATCACCAAAAATATCTGGAATGGAACGGTGACCGTTTTCGCAGATGGGCTGAATCGATCGGACCTAATACACGAAAAGTCATTGAAGCAATACTTACCTCCGGTAGAGTGGAGCAACAATCCTATCGGGCCTGCATGGGACTTCTTAAACTCGCAGAGAAGCATTCTCCGGCAAAGTTGGAAGCCGTATGTGCAAAGGCACTTACTTTCAGTTCGAGTCCCAGTTATAAAGGGATCAAGAATCTCATGATCACCATGAAGGATGAACCTTTAGAATTCACTCCTGATCATAGATTGACTGAAACAAAACCGAAAGGCATCACAAGAGGTGCTGACTACTATGGAGGTAAACTATAATGATAAATCAAAGTACAATTGATAAGCTTATCGAAATGCGCCTTACTTCTATGGCAGATGCGTTTCGAATCCAGCTTGACGATACCAACATGAAAGACGTTCCTTTCGAGGACCGCTTCGGAATGCTTGTGGATATCGAATATACAAACCGAAAAAACAACCGCCTTAAACGCCTTATAAAAAGGGCTGAACTGGAACAACCAGATGCCAGCATCGCTGCAATTGACTATACTTCTGGCAGAAAGCTAAATCAGGCATTGATCAATCGGCTGGCAACCTGTGACTACATCACGGATTACAGGAATATATTTATTACCGGAGCAACAGGTAGCGGAAAAACATATATGGCATGTGCATTTGGTATGGAAGCCTGCAAACAGTACTATACAGTGAAATATGTCCGTTTACCTGATATACTACTTGATCTGCAGGCAGCTCGTTCCGACAAAAACTACAATTCCATCATGAAGAAATATACCAATCCGGTCCTGCTGATTATTGATGAATGGTTGCTTCTAAAGTTAACTGAAGCAGAAGCCCGTGATGTCTTTGAATTAATACATAAACGCCGGAAGCATTCATCTACCATCTTCTGCTCACAATATCGTGAATCAGAATGGTATCATCAGATCTGCGGAGGAGAAAGCACGTTGGCTGATGCTATCATGGATCGTATATCATATGATTCCTACAAGATAGACATCGAAAGTATTGATCCAGGTAAGGACTTCTCTATGCGAGAAGTATATGGTCTGGATCCGGCATTATCAAAGTAACAAAAAAGGTGGCTCTGCTGGTCCGGACTAATGTCATTTAGATAAGAGTTAACTATCCCCAACTAACATTTAAAACTAAATAT
>CAZMXF010000429.1:0-2630 GCA_964570015.1 uncultured Oscillospiraceae bacterium
GGGCAGAGGCCTGCTCTACAGTCTCATCATGGCGGGCATGATGTTCCCGGTCTTCTCGACGATCATCCCGGTCTTCCGCATGGAAGCGGTAATGGGGCTTGCGGGAACGGGAAATCGCTGGCTGAGCCTGCTGGCGGTGATTCTTCCGCAGATCGCGGGAAATCTCTGTTTTGCCATCATCATCCTGATGGGCTTTATCCAGTCTGTGCCGATCGAACTGGAAGAGAGCGCCTACCTCGACGGCTGCAATGTGTTTCAGATCTACTTCCACATCATCATTCCGGCGGCAAAGTCTTCCTTTGCGACCGTCGCGATTTTTGCCTTTCTCTGGAGCTACAATGACCTGTTCACACAGTCCTTCTTCCTGCGCTATCCGCAGGAGCGCGCCATCACCGGGCTGCTGAATGAGATCAGTTCCCAGGCCGGCGTAAACTACGGCTTGATGGCGGCTTCGGTCGTGCTCGTGGTGATTCCGGTTCTGATAGTCTACGTGTGTCTGCAGAAGCACATCATAAAGGGCTTGACGGCCGGCGCGGTAAAAGGATAAAATCAGGCCATCAGAGGGAACGGGGGAAAAATCATGTACCGTGTTGTTCTGATCGACGATGAAAGAATGATCGTGGAAGGGCTGAGCCGGGTGGTGAAATGGGCTGACTACGGCTGCGAGGTCGCCGCGACCGCAGAGGACGCAGTCACCGGGGCCGAGACCATCCGGAAGATACAGCCGGACATCCTGTTTACGGATATCCGTATGCCCGGTCAGGACGGCCTGACCATGCTGGCGGGACTCCGGTCAGAGTTTCCGGATATGCAGGTAACGGTCCTGACCGGATACCGGGACTTCAGCTATGCACAGGAAGCAATCCGGCTTGGAGTCACCCGCTTCCTGCTGAAGCCGTCCAAAATGGACGAAATCAACGAGGCACTGAGTGCTATGACGGAGCACTTGAAGAAGAAACGGCCGGACGCGGAAGAAGAGAGCCCGGAAAACAGCCGGGCCGGCAGCTTCTTGGTCAAGCAGGCGGTGGCTTATATGGAGGCGCATTATGCCGAAAAACTGACCCTTCAGGAAGTGGCGGATGCCTGCTATGTATCCCAGTGGCACCTGTCCAAGCTGCTGAATCGCTTTACGGAACAGAGCTTTTATGATATCCTGAACAGCCAGCGCGTGGAAGCGGCAAAGAAGCTTCTGGCCGATCCGAGTCTGCGGATCGGAGACATCGGAGAGATGGTCGGCTATGCCGACCCGGCACATTTTGCCCGGATCTTCAAGAAGACAACCGGCATGAGCGCCAATGAGTATCGCAACAGTCTGTAAGAAGCAGACCAAAGCAGAGAACAGACAGGAAACTGAAAAAACTGTCCGACGGCAGATCTACGGGGATTTGTCCGACGGACGGTTTTTTTACTTCCTATTCGGTAATATTCGGCGTATAATAAAAGAAAGCGAGGTGCGTTCTCCGGTACAGGGAAGACCGTTGGAACTGCTCCAGGGAAAGACAATATACACCGCAGGGGAGGGAACATATGATCCGATATTTCTTCATCTATTTAGCGGTCATAAACCTCATTGCCTTCGGCCTGTTTGCCGTGGATAAAAAACGAGCCGTGTACAACGGCGAGATCGAAAAGGCGAAGCGAAGACGGAAGCCGGAACCGATCAGAGCCATGAAACGCCGCATTCCGGAAAAGACACTGTTCGTCACGGCGGCCATCGGGGGAAGCATCGGTGCGATGGCTGGAATGTGGCTTCTCCGGCACAAGACCAAACACTGGTATTTCGTTTACGGAATGCCGTTGATCCTGCTCATGCAGCTGCTGATCGCCTGGATCGCGGTCGGGGGAACAGATTTTATACAGCTTTGAAGAACTGTCGATTGAGATTTGGGGTTGATTATGCTATAAAAAACCCAGAGGTCAGAAGGACAAAACAGTATTCTATCAATCAGGAGGAAATGAACCGATATGAGCACCAATCTCATCTACTGTTATTCCGGAACCGGAAACTGTCTCGATATGGCAAAGAACATTGCGAAAGAACTCGGAGATACCGACATTGTGATGATGCGCTCCTTCCCGGCCGTGACGGAAACGAAGGGAGCAAAGAGAGTCGGATTTGTCTTTCCGTGCTTCGGAGGCGGTGCACCGGCGGATGTCCTGGAGTATGCCAAATATATCCATATTGCTCCGGAGACCTATGTTTTCGCGGTGAGCCAGTCCGCAAGCTATGCCGGAACCGGCCTTGCCGAACTCAACAAGATCCATCCGCTGGATTACTGGAGAACGGTTACCCATCAGTGTTCCTGTATCTGGCTTTTCCCGCATACCCTGATGATGCCCCCGATGACTCCGAAACAGGCTCAGAAGCGCAGTGAGAAGCTGGCAAAGGAAATCGGCCTTGATGTTCTTGCTATGGTAAAAACCAATAAGAAACCGCCCAGAAATGTCCTGAATGCGGCGGAAAATGCCGGATGGCCCATGATCTCCAAAAAGAAGGCAGCAGGCTTCCGTGTGAGCGATGCCTGCATCGGCTGCGCCCAGTGCGTGAAGCTGTGTCCCAGAGGGAACATCCGTCTGGAAAGCGGCCGGGCTGTAATCGGAAACAACTGCGCACAGTGCCTGGGCTGTCT
>CAZMXF010000430.1:0-2630 GCA_964570015.1 uncultured Oscillospiraceae bacterium
CCAAGACACTGAAAAAAGGCGCTGCTCCTCAACAGCAATAGAAGCTGTTTTTGAGTGGCAACGCCTTTTCTCATAATTCCAGGATTCTGCATGCTATAGGGGCAGGGTCTTGCAAGACCCTACTATCTGTTATTTCTCCTCCCGCGGATAGCCGAGACCAGCACCACCAGAGCAAACACAAGCGAAACAAAATCAATCAGTTTGATAACGGCGTCATACTGATCATCAAAGAGGAAAAGACTGATAATATTTCCCCACACCACAAAGAGGCTGAGCGCAATCATCCAGTTCATCAAGGTTTTGTTTACTTTCATGTCGCGATTTCCTCTCTATGGTCTTTTCCTGTCAATTCAGTTGTCAGGGAACAAACTCCGGTTCCTGGAGATTGTTTTCCGCCATCTGCTGTGAGATACTTTCTGTCACTATCTGGTAGTAATCCCGATCGGCCTCGGTCAGCTTTTTCGTGTCGATCGCCCGAATCTGCTTGACGTAAGTCACGAAAGTCGTCTGCAGCTCATCGGCACGATTGATCTGCTCCGGATTGCTGCGATCGTAGATGGCCATAAAGGTGATGTACTCATCCATGAAGGACTGATAATTATCCAGAAGCTCCCTGATCTGGCGGGACGCTGCTTCAGCTGCTGCCGCAGCTGCCGCCTCACTGTCTTTTTTCTGCTGAATGCTCTCCTGTAGACTTTCGGCAGCACTGTCGATCGCCGCGATTACCTGACTGTAATCGGGTACATGCATGTCAGAATACTGCTGATACAGGTTGAAACGCTGTTGGTCAACAATCCGTCCTGTCTCCCGGATGTCCTTGGCATGCAAGATCGAATCACTGATTGGAACTGGGACTTCCGCTGCTGTAATCACGGGCGGCGTCACACGCAGTTCCTCCGCTCTCGCGACCACCGCAGAAGCGTTGGCTGTCATACGGGGATCCATCGGTTCTTCTCCGGAATTAATGATCGATCGGAGATAGGAGATTTTAGCATCCAGTTCCACGTTCGTCGACGAAATCTGGTCTGCAAAGTCCTTATACTCCTGAACCTGCTGTTCGTATGCGGTTTTCTCCTGTTCGTAATAGCTCGTTGCATCCTCGTAGGGAATCTTAAGGCCGTAAATATACAGCAAATATCCCACACCCGCAATCAGAAGCACCAAAAGCAGCGCAACCACCGTGTTCCCGAAGGTCCAGCGGCGCTCCTGCAGATAGACTTCAACGCCTTTGCTGTTCGGTTCATCTCCAAACAGGACATGACCGCAATGCGGGCAGACGCTTTCGGTTTCGTCAATCTGATTCAGACATTCCGGGCAGCTTCTCATCGCCATTCTGTAAAACCTCCATTCTGTTGATTCTTGTCAATCAGTCTTTTTTACTCAGTTCATTTAATTTCGGGTAAATCAGGAGCTTCGTCCATTCCTCACGCTCCACACTTTCTGCCCCCGGATCGGCAGGTACCTCATAATAGGCACAAAAATTGTATGTTGCCTGTAATGCACCATTCTCCGAATCTTCACAGAGACGGATCTGGTCGTAGGCATAGATATAGTTGTTGATCAGGTCGTAAATAAGGAAGCTGAGCTGCCCTTCCAAGCTCACGGGATTGAAGGCGTTCTTTTCACAGTATTCTACCATCTGATTAAGCCTCGGCCCCTGCCACTGGCAGATGCCATACGCTCCCCCGCCGTCTCCGATCTTATGGGGATTGAATCCAGATTCCCCCTGCAAATTGGCCAGGACACCTGCCAAGGCCGCATCATTTACACCAAGCCCTTCGCGCAGGAACTCCGCAATATCGATAAACTCTTCTTCCGTGATACTGAGATAGATGGTTCTGCCATCGATGATGTCAAACATCGGCATCGGTGTCGATTCAGGCGTTGGTTCCGGGGATGATTCCGCCGGCAATGTCCCGGCTTCCGTCACAGCAGATTCATCTACTGCCGCTGCGTCTGTTCCATCAGTTTGCTGTGTCTCCTCTGTCGTGGAAGGCAAAGTCGCCTCTGCTTCTGAAAGCTCCTCCTGTACTTGGATCTCTTTGTCGGAGCAACCGCTTAACAGAAGCATGGTCAGTAGCAAAGAAAGTCCTAAAACGAAAAATTGTGACTGCTTGTGGAATAATCTGTCCAACTACAATCCTCCTGTAGTTATGAGCAACATATGGCCTAACATAAAATATTATTATTAATAATAACAGAATTAATGCAGAATAGCAAGCAGAAAACAGACAAATAATTCACCCGTAGTTATGTATCATACTATAGTCCGCGAGAAACGGTCAAGCATTTTTATCTATTCCCCACAATTTTCGCTGTTCTGTACAAATTCAGATTGTGATTTTTGTCAATTTCTGCCTCTTGCACCAAACACGTTTTTCGTGTATCATATGCTCAAGAGAACAAAGAAGTCAAGACTTCTAATACACCCGACGAAGTGGGGTTGGGTGAGCTCCATTGAGGATCAGGAAAGCGACATTCCAACACAAGAGGGTCTCACTTACGAGACATGCGCGAGCCGCAGATGAAGATGTTTGAGAAGTGATTGCAGGAATGACGCAATGGGGACAGCTGAAAGAAAGAGAGGTCTCAGGATGTTAGATACGAAAAATTCAGAGAAGTAAGCCCTG
>CAZMXF010000431.1:0-2626 GCA_964570015.1 uncultured Oscillospiraceae bacterium
CGCCTGCGGCGCGGCGGCTGGCTTTGCCGGGGCGAGGGCTTCGGCGGGCTTTGCGAGGAACCTGCGCAGGGATATCTTTGAGAGAATTCAGCACTTTTCCTTTGAGAACATCGACCGGTTTTCGGCTCCGTCGCTTGTCACACGAATGACTACAGACATCGGCTATGTCCAGATGGCTTTCATGATGACGATCCGCGCCGCGGTGCGCGCGCCGCTGATGCTGGTCTTCGCGGTTGTGATGGCCTTCCTGATGGGCGGGAGTCTCGCGATGACGTTTGTCGTGGTGATCCCGGTGCTTCTCTTCGGCCTGATCATGATCGCGAGAAAAGCTATGCCGGCCTTCCGCGCGGTGTTCAAGAAGTATGACCGGATGAACGAATCCATCGAGGAAAACGTCCGGGCCATGCGTGTGGTGAAGGGCTTTGCCCGCGAAGACTACGAGAAGGAAAAGTTCTCCGCCGCATCCGACAACATCCGGCGCGACTTTACCTATGCCGAGCGTGTTGTAGCACTGAACAGCCCGCTGATGCAGTTCTGCCTGTATTTCAACATGATCTTTGTGCTGTTCGTCGGCGCGAGGCTGATTATCACCAATCAGGGAACGACCATCGACGTCGGGCAGATTGCAGCCATGCTGACCTACGGATTCCAGATCCTGATGAGCCTGATGATGATCTCAATGATCTATGTCATGCTCACCATGTCCATCGAATCCATGCGCCGCATCTCCGAAGTCCTGCAGACGGAGCCGTCGCTGAAGAATCCGGAAAACCCCGTGACGGAGATCGCGGACGGTTCCATCGAGTTCGACCATGTCTCGTTCAAGTATTCCGCGGAGGCGGAGAAGAACACCTTGGACGATATTTGCCTGCGGATTCCTTCGGGGGCTACGGTCGGGATCCTGGGCGGAACCGGTACCGGAAAGAGCACCCTGGTCCAGCTGATCCCCCGGCTTTACGACGTGACGGAGGGCTGCGTCCGGGTCGGCGGACGGGATGTGCGCGAGTACGACCTGGAGAGCCTGCGCGACGCGGTGGCGGTGGTGCTGCAGAAGAACATGCTCTTCTCCGGAACCATTCTGGAGAATCTGCGCTGGGGTGACCCCGATGCCACGGACCAGGAAGTCGCCGCGGCCTGCCGTCTCGCACAGGCGGATGAGTTCATCGAGAGTTTCCCGGAGGGCTATGACACCTATATCGAGCAGGGCGGAACCAACGTCTCCGGCGGCCAGCGCCAGCGGCTCTGCATTGCCCGGGCACTGCTGAAGAAGCCGAAGATCCTGATCCTCGACGACTCCACCAGTGCGGTTGACACCCACACCGACGCGCTCATCCGGGCAGGTTTCCGCAGCTTCATCCCCGAGACCACAAAAATCATCATTGCCCAGCGTGTGGCGTCGGTGGAGGACGCGGACCTGATCCTTGTCATGGACAACGGCAGAATCTCCGCAGCCGGGACGCATGAGAGCCTGCTGCGGGAGAGCGAAATCTACCGCGAGATCCATGAGCAGCAGACGAGGGGAGGCGTACAGGATGAATAAGCAAGGATCCGGCGCCATGCTGCACCAGAACTTCACCTCGCTCGGAAGAGTGGTTCGGAAGCTGTTCGGGTACTATCCGCGGCTGGCCCCGCTGACGGTGGTGCTGGTACTCTTTTCCTCGGCGGTCTCGTCGATTCCCTCGCTGTTTGTGCAGAATGTGCTCGCGGTGATCGAAAAGTGGTACAAAACCGGCGACTGGGCGGCAGCACGTCCGGAGGTGGTGCACTACCTGACGATCCTGGGTGTGCTGTACATTCTGTCGCTGATCTCGCTGGTGTGCTATACGCAGATCATGGCTTACATGACCCAGGGCTTTCTCGACAAGCTGCGCCGCGAGATGTTCGACGGGATGCAGGATCTTCCGATCTCGTACTTCGACACCCACAAGCACGGGGACATCATGTCCCACTATACCAACGACATCGATACGCTCCGGCAGCTCGTCTCGCAGGCGCTGCCGACCCTGATCCAGTCGGGCGCGATTGTACTGGTCGTGTTTTCCATCATGCTCTATTTCAGCATCTGGCTGACTCTGGTGCTGGCTCTCGGAATTGTCGCCATGTTCTTCGTGACCAAGGTCGTGGGCGGCGGCAGCGCCAAGTACTTTATGCAGCAGCAGAAGGCCACCGGCGCCATGGAGGGCTTTGCCCAGGAGATGATGAACGGCCAGAAGGTCATCAAGGTCTTCAACCATGAGCAGGCGAGCATCCGCGACTTTGACAAGGTCAACGACGAACTCTATGAGGTCAGCCGCCGGGCCCACAGCTTCGCCAGCATCCTCGGACCCATCATGGGCAACATCGGAAACATCCTCTATGTGGTGCTGGCACTGGTGGGCGGCGTGTTCCTGCTGACGGGACTGAAGAACGTGAGCCTCTCCGGCATGCCCTTCAGCATCTCCATTCTCGTTCCGTTCCTGAACATGGCCAGACAGTTCACCGGAAACGTGAACAACCTCTCCCAGCAGTTCAACGCTATTGTCATGGCGGGAGCGGGCGCAGCCCGGGTCTTCAGCCTCATCGACGAAAAGCCGGAAGCGGACGACGGGTATGTGACCCTCGTGAACGCGAAAGAAAACGAGTCCGG
>CAZMXF010000432.1:0-2624 GCA_964570015.1 uncultured Oscillospiraceae bacterium
CGGCGCTGACCTATTCCCTCACCGTTCTCGGTGTGGATACGAACCTGCAGTTTGTATTCTCCGGACTGATCATTCTCGCAGCCGTCACCATCGACTGCCTGAAGTACGTCCAGAAAAAATAAATCCAAGACCATTTGCGGGAAACCATTTCCGGGGCGCTTTCCAGCTGAAAGCGCCCCGGTCTTACCAGGAGGGACAGAACCATGTACACCGCGAAGGAAACTCGATATAACACCATGCGCTACTTCCGCTGCGGAAAAAGCGGACTGAAGCTTCCCGGCGTATCGCTCGGCTTCTGGCACAACTTCGGCGATACCGGCTGCTTCAAAACCATGGAGCAGATCTGCTTCACGGCCTTCGACAACGGTATCACCCACTTCGACCTGGCCAACAACTACGGACCCGAGCCCGGAAGCGCCGAGAAGAATCTCGGCCGCATTCTGAGAGAAAACTTCCGCCCCTACCGGGATGAGCTGACCATCACCACCAAGGCAGGTTATCTCATGTGGGACGGCCCTTACGGCGAGTGGGGCAGCCGCAAGCACATGCTGGCCAGCCTCGACCAGAGCCTGGAACGACTCGGTCTGGATTATGTGGATATCTTCTATCATCACCGCATGGACCCGGATACGCCGCTGGAAGAGACCATGCTTGCACTGGAACAGGCGGTGCGCTCCGGCAAGGCGATCTACGTCGGACTGTCCAACTACGACGGCGAGCACCTGGAACAGGCAGCAGCGATCCTAGCAGAGCTCCATGTACCGTTTGTCATCAACCAGAATCGCTATTCCATATTCGACCGGACGATTGAACGAAACGGTCTGAAAGAGACCGCCAAAAAACTCGGCAAGGGCATCATTGCATTCAGCCCGCTGGCACAGGGTTTGCTAACCGACCGCTATCTTCACGGCATCCCGGAAGACAGCCGCATCCGTACGGATACGCGCTTTCTCAAGGAGTCTGCCCTGACGGAGGAAAAGCTCCGGCAGATCCGGGAGCTGAACGAGCTTGCCGCAGAACGCGGGCAAAGCCTTGCGCAGATGGCCCTGGCCTGGATCCTCCGGGACGGAGTTGTCACGAGCGTGCTGGCCGGCGCATCCCGTCCGTCGCAGGTGCTGGACAATCTGCAGGCACTCAGCAACACTTCTTTCACGGAGGAGGAACTGCAGAAAATCGATCAAATCTGCGGCCTCTGAGACCGGATGGCTCGCTTACGGAGCGAAAGATAATGACCGATCAGATCGTCGAATGGGCGAAGGAACTCCAGAGCCTGGCACAGGCCGGACTGTTCTATGGAAGAGATGTCTACGACCGGGAACGCTATCAGCGGATCCGTGAGATCTCGGCAGAGATGATGGCGTCCAGAACCGGGATTCCCGCAGAGAAGGTCGCCGGTCTGTTCTGCGGGGATGTGGGGTACCAGACGCCGAAAATCGACACAAGAGCCGCCATCTTTCAGGATGAGAAGATCCTGTTGGTCTGTGAGAAGGGGAGATGGAGCATGCCGGGAGGATGGTGTGAATACAATCTCTCCCCTGCGGAAAACACCATCAAGGAATGCAAAGAGGAAGCTGGTCTGGATATCATCGTGAAATCGGTGATTGCCATACAGGACCGTGACAGGCATAACCTACCGCCCTACGCCTACGGGGTCGTGAAAGTGTTCTATGAATGTGAAGCCATTGGAGGAACTTTTACGCAGAACTCCGAGACATCCGAGAGTGCATTTTTCTCTCTCGGAGAACTGCCGCCCCTGGCAGAAGAGAAGTGCATCCGAGAACAGATTGAGATGTGCTTCCGGGCACATGGGGATGACCACTGGAAAACTCAGTTTGATTGATTGTTCCTGAGGAATAGGGTAAGACCTCCGGCTTTGCCGGAGGTCTTATCTTCTACTCTATCCGGGCTGACTCTTTAGACAGCCATTTTTTATTTCTGTTTTTCCGCCCTGATCAGGGCATCCAGGATCTGCTTCTGCACCGGCAGCCTCTCCCAGCGCTTGTAAAGTCCTGCAAATTCTCCGACAAGTGCTCGGGCATCTGATTCGGACAGCCTCGGGATCAGGCCAAGAGTCAGGCTCTGGACCGCAATCAACATCCAGAAGGAGCTCTTCGGGTCCGGATACTTTTTTGGTGCCCGATAAATCAGGGACAGAACTTCCCGGATTTCCGCACTTTCCGGTTTCTCTTCCCCGAACGCCTCCAGCCATTCCTTCAGATTAGCGGCAAAGCGGTCATGGCAGGGATCATCCGAGGGTCTTTTCCCAATCCCGAAGATGCCTTCGCCGGGTTTGCGGTTTTTTTCGACCTGTATCGCATCTTTCAGATATCCGTCGTACAGTGCCTGCAAACTGTCGATCCTCATGGCACGTTTTCCTCCGTTTCTTCGACAGCTTCTTCACAGTCCCCGTCATTGACCGGAAGCCGTGCAGCTTCCAGATCACGATGCCAGGTTTTCCATGTATACACGCCAAAGGCAATCGCCGCCGCAGTAAATACAATCGCCACCAGCCAGCCGACCCAGACGGGAACCGGGGAGCTGCCATTCAGCACTCCTTTCAGTACTGTCCAGCCGAGATAGATGACATAAACGCTGATGACCGCACGGAGTGTTGCCGCTGTTCC
>CAZMXF010000433.1:0-2621 GCA_964570015.1 uncultured Oscillospiraceae bacterium
TCGGCGACTGCGTTGCCATCGGCAACCTGCGCACCGTCATCTGGCGTGCATGGGACGTCTGCATGAGAATCTAGTCCTTATAACGCTGAACCCTCTCCGAAAGGAGAGGGTTTTTTCATGCCGTTCAGCCGGCGCCTCCGGTGTCTTGGCCCGATTCCGCGTTGACTTTGCAGGGCGATTGAAGTATCATGGAGCCACTCGAAATTCTGTGGGGAGCACTGGGCTCAGGGTGATATGATGAAAAGAAACATAAAAATCCTGTTTGGAGCTGTCATCTCGTATCTGCTTCTGATCTCGCTTCTGTTTGTTTGGGAGAAGGAAGCCGGAAACGCCGGTTTCGGCAGCATCTGGGACGCAGTCTGGTACTCTCTGATCACGATGACGACGGTCGGCTACGGCGATGTCACACCTGTCACGGTCGGCGGCAAGATCATCGGGCTGCTCTTTGCTCTCTGCAGCATTGGAATTCTGACCGCTTTGATCGGGATCGGGCTGCGCGTCATCGGCAGCCGGATGGTTCCCCGGCTCCGCCTTATGAGCAGACGTCGCAGACCCTGGTACATTTTCGACGAAGAGAATGCCGATTCGGCAGCGTTGGCGAGCGCAATCCGGCAGGAAATCCCAGAAAGCGTCGTGATCTTCCTGTCCGGAGAGAGGAGCAGCATCGAGGCTGTTCGGATGCAGTTCCCTCCGGAGCTGTTTCTCTCCACGCTTCACGGGCAGGAAGATGTTTTCTGTTTCTTCATGAGCGAAGATCCCTGGCAGAACTATTCCAAGGCGCTGAAGGCGGCGCAGACCGGCTTTCCGGTCTACTGCATGTCCGCCGCAGACGCTGAGGACATTCCCCGGAATCTGCATCTCTTTCAGCGGGAAGATGCGCTGAGCCGCTTCTACTGGCAGATCCATCCGCTGAGCCGGGAGGAATCGGAGGTCGTCCTCATCGGCTGCGGCCGATGCGGCAGTGCGCTGCTTGAACGGGCTCTGCTGACAAATGTCTTTCAGCGAGGCCGCTATGTCCGGTATCACATTTTCCGGGACACGGCACAGTTTCAGGCGCTGCACCACGAGTTGTGCCTGACACTGGCGAAGGAGGAACTTCCCGACGACCGTGTTTTCTTTCACCCGGAAGACTGGACGGAAGCTCCCGAGCTGATCCGGCAGGCGGACCGCATCATCCTCTGTGCCGACAGTGATGCGGACAATCTCGCTCAGTATGAGCTTCTGCAGCGCTGGTACGTCCATCCCGGCAGGCTCCATGTCCGTCTCTCGGAACCGCTCCCGGGCATTGAGTCCTTCGGCGGCCGGGAGGAGATCCTGACGCCAGAGTTTGTTCTCAAGGACGCCGTAAACCGGCAGGCTGTTTTGATGAATGACCTCTACAACGCAGGTTCCGAGCATCCGACAGCCTGGAGCGATCTGAGCGCCTTTCACCGCCAGTCCAATATCGCCGCGGCGGATCATCTGCTGGTAAAGGTCCGTTATCTGCTGGACGACGACAGTCTCACCGCGCTCACCGGGGCGGACTGCCGCCGTGCCTATGCGCGTTACCGGGAACTGTATCCCGAGCGTGAAGAACTGTTTCAGGAGATGGAACACCGGCGCTGGATGCGCTTTTCCCAGATGTGCAACTGGAAGTATGCTCCGGTCCGCGACAACAGCCGGCGCCTTCACCCGCTCCTGATTCCGTTTGAGGCGCTTCCTGCGGCCGAAAAGAAAAAAGACGACTTTGCCTGGGAACTGCTCGGGAAACTGGAACTCTGACCCGACACATGATTCATATCCGAATATGCGGTAAATGATGCATTTTTATGAATTATTACATATTCGGGCCGCATTTGCCATAGAGAATACTTCCAATCTGTCAATGGATTTTTTCCCGCATTTTTGCTATGATAACAATCACTTCTTTTTCTCGCTGCTACAGCGATGTACAGAAGAAACCTTATAATACAAGGAGATAGGATTATGCAGCTGAAACTTTCTGACAGAATTATGAAACCTGACTTCCAGGGCGAGTTTACGGCCTCCATTCTGGCCGCAGCAGCTTCTCCTGACATTATCTCCTTTGCCGGCGGTCTTCCCAACCCCGTTTCCTTCCCCATTCCGGAAATGGAAGCTGCCACAAAGAAGGTTCTGGAACAGAACGGCGTCACTGCTCTGCAGTACAGCTCCACCCAGGGCTGGCCCGCGCTGCGTCAGTGGATTGCCAAGCGCTATGAGACCATGGGCGTCAGCGATGTGAGCCCGGACGACATTATCGTCACCAACGGCTCCCAGCAGGCCCTCGCCATGATCGGTGCGGTGATGATCAACGCCGACGATGAAGTCATTGTCGAGGATCCCACCTATCTGGTCGCGCTCCAGTCCTTCCATGTTTTCGATCCGAAGGTTCTGGCTGTTACCATGAATCCCGACGGCATCGACTGCGATGAGCTTGCCGAGACGATCAAGAATCATCCCAATGCCAAGTTTGCCTACCTGATCCCGAACTTCCAGAACCCCACCGGCCTGAGCTATTCTCAGGAAGTCCACGACAAGGTCGTTGAGATCTTCAAGAACAGCAATGTTCTTCTCCTTGAGGATAACCCCTACCGTGAGATCCGTTTTGCCGGTACCGCCAC